>JBCCHD010000007.1 GCA_039028935.1 Pseudomonadota bacterium
CGGTGATGGTGTGGGTGACAACGGTGATGCGTTCCCGAACGATCCAACCGAAACGGCCGACAGCGATGGCGATGGTGTGGGGGATAATGCGGATGTGTTTCCGAACGATCCAGCCGAGACTGCCGACAGCGACGGTGATGGCGTGGGTGACAACGGTGATGCATTCCCGAACGATCCAACCGAAACGGCCGACAGCGATGGCGATGGCGTTGGGGACAATGCGGATGCGTTTCCGAATGATCCGACCGAAACGGCTGACAGTGACGGTGATGGCATTGGCGACAACGCCGACCCCTTCCCGAACGACCCCAACCTCCCGAATGGCAGTGTGGCGTATCAGGCAGGCTCCATTACGATCGAACAGCCCGACGGCAATACCTGGTTCAGCGTGTCGTTTGATACCGAGTTTGCGGCAACACCTGTGGTTGTGATGGGTCCGATTACCCTCAATGGCGGCCATCCGGTCACACTGCGCGTGCGCAACGTAACCAGTGCTGGCTTTGAGTATCAGATGGACGAATGGGAATATCTCGATGGCTATCACACAACCGAGACGTTCAGCTGGCTGGCAATGATGCCGGGTCGTCATGAGTTGGGGTCACTGAGCGTCGAGGCCGGTTCCATCACCGCCACCAACGCACGCGCGACCTACAGCTTCGATGAGCCCTTTGCGGCCGCACCAATGCTGCTCAGTCAGGTGGTGACGGTTAATGAGGCCACCGCGGTGACAACACGTCAGCGCACGATTAGCGGCGGCAGTTTCCAGCTGGAGCTCGAAGAAGAAGAGGCGCTCGTCTCGTCCGGCCATGCAGCCGAGACCGTGCACTACATTGCGATCGAGTATGGTGCGAGTGATTTGCCCGACGGGCAGTCAATCGGCGCAGGTGCAACCGGCAACTCGGTTACGCATACCTGGACGACCGCATCGTTTGGCTCAGATTACAGTGGCGGTATCTTCCTCGCCGCCATGCAAACGACAGATGGCGGCGATACGTCGAATGTGCGCTATCGGAACCTAAGCGGAACAAGCGTTGAGGTGACGATTGACGAGGAACAGTCGGCTAACTCAGAGATCAATCACACCTCAGAAGTGGTTGGTTGGCTAAGATTAACGCTGCCCTAGCGTGGCGTAGCGGTCGAATCGAGCCCGGCCGCCTGGCCGGGCTTTCTGTGCGCCAACTCCCGGTATGGCGCTAGGAGGCATCCAAGCCGTGAAACGGCGACCAGGTGCCCGTGCTTGTATAATTGTTCGGTTCTCCGGCAAGGAAGGTGCGATTGCGTCCTGCGCGTTTGGCTTCGTACAAGGCGCCATCCGCTCGCTTGTACCACTGGTCCGCATTCTCGCCTTCCAGCAGTTCAGCCACGCCCAGCGACACGGTGACCTGCAAAAGCTGTTTGGGGTTGTTACACGACGGTATTTGTAATGCGGAAACCGCCGCGCGCAGTGACTCGCTCAGGCGCCGCGCGACGCTTAACCCGGCCCCTTCCACCACCACGACAAATTCTTCCCCACCGACGCGAAAACAGTGATCCGAGGCGCGGACGTTCTCGCGAATACACTCGGCAACTGCGATCAGTACACGGTCGCCTGCTGCGTGGCCAAATTCGTCATTGATGTTCTTGAAGTGATCGATGTCGAGCATGATTAAGGTCAGGGATTGCACGGCCGATTCAGGGCGATCGATTAACGCAGCAATCGTTTCATCCATGGCCCGTCGATTAGAGGTGCCGGTTAGCGGATCCATAAGGGCCATAGCGCGCATCCGCCGCCGTTGTGTCAATGTGAGCGCTGAAAAGGCCGTTGCGATAAGTACCGTGAGGACCAGCGAGAAAAAGAGCACTGGCGTAATGCGCGAATCTTGTTCCGCCATTAACGGCGGTAAAGCGGCAAGACTCGCCACGGTAATTAACCCGATCGCTTCTTTGGGTTTCAATAAAAAAAACAGACTGACCAGCAAGGGAAACGCCCAGTAGATATGTTCGCTGCCGTTGAAATAAATGTTAGCGGTAAGCCCCGACACGCACATCAATGACATAACGGCGTTGGCCAGGCGCACGGCCTTCCCGCGAAACAGGCTCCACGCGACCCAGGCGAAGGTGAGTGTGATCACTACGTTTACGATGGCGAGCGGGTAGTGCCCTTGAATACTTCGAATCGCCACAAACGGGAGTACCGCAACAAATCCACTCAACGCCAACAGAAGCGGAAGCAACGATTCGATGTCGAGCGCCCGAAGTCGGTCGACGGCAAAGAAGGCGTGCGCTCGGCTCGGAGGCGGCTGGCTGGGAGGATAGGGCTTCAACGATACCGCCACGAGAATTTAGGGGTGTATCAGGGTTTTCGGCAGGTTGAGCGAAATCTTTAGTGATATCCGGTGATAGGGACCGCCCCGGGCTGCCGCTGCGCACTCCTCGATCGAACCACTGGGGTGTGTCGTTGCTGCGGTATTGATTACCGGCAGGGACCATCGTTAAACGCGAAGGGTCTGGATCGAGTGTGTGCCGCGCGCTAAATAAACGGTAAGACGGGGGAGGCCGAAAAATTGCTCAGGTTTGGCAGGGCTTGCCCCAGGTCCGCGTTGCTCAGCCCAAACCACCGACCCAACGGTGCGGCCAACTCTTCAACGGCGGTCGTGGGAATCAGTCGACCGCTGCCGGAATCTTGATCATGGCCCAATGTGGCCGGTGGAAGCCGCCCGTAGATGGCACCCCCTTGAACGGCGCCGCCGACCACAAAATGATGACCGCCCCAGCCGTGATCGGTGCCGTCGCCATTGACAGCGAGCGTTCGACCAAAATCTGAGGCGGTGAAGAGGGTGACCTGTTGAGACAGTCCCTGCGCGATCATCTCAGCTTGAAAAGCCGATACAGCACCATCGATCTGCGTGAGCAGGCCCGGCAAACTGGTTGCCTGAGCGGAATGTGTGTCGAAGCCGCCCAGACCGACAAAAAACACCTGGCGGTTTGCCTGCAGTCCTGAGCGGACGCTAATCGATTGCGCCACCGCCCGAAGTTGTGCGCCCAATGGGGACGCGGGGAACGCTGTGGTCAGCGGTTGAGCGCTCAGCAGCGCCGCGTTGTAAAGCGTATTACTGTCAATCGCGTCTCGGTGTGCGTTGGCCATATCAAGACCAAACAGGTTGCTGCCTTTATATTGTTCGTTTCGCAGCACGGATCGAACCGCTTGCAACGGCGCGGTGTTCCCCGACTCTTGGGCCAGAATCTCGAATTCTTCGAGCAGTTCGATACGCGCTGCGCCCTGGGGGCTGATGTTGTAGGGCTGGGCGGTTTGACCACTGAGAAACAGCCCATCGCCTATGCTGCTGATAGCGGAAAATTCCGGCGAGCCATTACCGGCGAGCAGCGCATCGGCGAATCGTCCGCCCCAGCCAAACAGAGCCCCTTCAGGCGCGCTCGCCTGCCAGGTGGCCTGCTGGTCATTGTGCGAAAACAGTCGAGCGGGTAGCGGCACCGACTCTTGCTCAAACGACAGACGATCGGTCGCCTGCAGTAGAGGGCCGACATTGCCGATGATCGCGGCATTGCCCTGATCATAGAGCGCTTTCAATCCCGCCAGTTCTGGCGGCAGTGCGTAGCGCCGCGCACCAAATTGCGCTGGATCCTGAGTGGTCAGCGGCAAGAGATTCTCGCGAGCACGAGCGGTACCCTGCGCCTGAAACAGCGAGCTTCGCAGCGAAGCAAATTGATCGTACGACGCCTGATCGTAGGGCAAGACCGTGTCGTGACAATCCAGTCCACCAAACAGAAAAACGCACACCAACGCTTTGTAATCATTGGACTGGGCGGCGTGCGCGTCGAATCCGCACAGGGCCTGGCCGACCCCAGACAAGCTGGCAAGCGCGAGCGAAGAGGCGGCTGAATTAGAAAGAAACTGTCGTCGAGTCAGTGGCATGTTGTGTCTCCAACAAGAATTCGAATTTAGCGTTGAACAAGAAAGTCAGGAGAGAGCATGACCAGTAACACGGCATGCCAAACCAGTTCCTCACTCTCTAGGCCCGCTTCGTCTCTGAGCGTGGTCAGTGCTGATACAACATGCACACGCTGCTCGGTTCGCATTGATCCATAGGTGAGTTTGGTAGCCAGATGATCCACCAACATCGTCAGATTGCTGACAAGGACGAGTTCTTCTGTGTAGTCAGGATTAAAACTCTGTGGAGCAAGAGACGCATCCAGGTTGATGCCGTTATTTTGAAAAATCTCCACTAGCTCGTCGACATCGTCTTCGGCGATGCCACCCCGAATAACCGCCGCCATAAAATTAGCGTAGCCCGGTGTCGACGACGCATTGACGATCTGTAGCTCGGGGGCGGTCAGACCCGCTGAGGCGGTTTGCGTACCGGGTGCCATGTAGCCGGGTCGAAAAAAGTTGAAAACCGACGTGGCGCGATAGGGGTGTTGAGCAAAAGCGTTGGAATCGGATGTATCCCATAGCGACAACACAAGCTCGGGTGTGACCGTGCCGACGTTAAACGCGCGTGCCCAGGCGGTGAAACGCAAGATTGGCTCGCGCACTTTGCCCAGTGTCGGCGTGACCAAGCTCGATGCGGAACGCACCTCCGGATCGAACAGCACGGCGGCGACGGTAGCACCGAGGTCCCCTCGTTTCTCGGCGCCAACCGCGCGTCCATCGGGGAGTACAAATCGACCGCGATCGAATGCCGCGCTCACCCTGGCGATATAGTCGGGGCTTGGGCTGCTGACGGTAAGACGCTGGATCAGTTGACGCCCGATAAAAGGCCCGACGTTGGGATGGGCAAAAATGGCGTCCAGCGCCAGTCGAATACTCTCACGCGCTGGTGTAAACGGCGGAATAGTCGTATTAAGAAACGTCTTTTCAGAAGTAGAGTGATCGATCTCTTCGATCGACATGGGCCGTTGCCATTCTGGAAACAAACGATCCGGAAAAGCTGGGTCTTCAACAAAATCGAGGTTCAGCCCAGTGAATACTTTAGCAAGGCCGGTAATATCAGCATTGGTGTAGGTTTCGATAGGTTGGCCGTTCGTGTTGAGTTTTGGCGTGCCGTCTGGATTGAGTTCGACCAGACCGATCGAAAACAGCTGAAGAATTTCGCGAGCGTAGTTTTCGTCGGGCATGCGACCGGTCAATGGATCGGCTTTTTTACTGCCGGCATAGGTCAAGTAGTGACCCATTGCGGGCGCATACGTAATCTCTTCCAGCAAGTCTCGATAGTTACCAAAAGCCTGACGACGAAGAATATCTTGATACCACGATACGGCATGCGGAATGTCCGTGAGCACTTCGCCGCCGGCGTTGGACACCACAAAAATTTCAGAAAGCGCAAAGGCAATGCGTTGACGAAGCTGATCACTACCAGCAATGGCATGGGTCCAAAAGGCGATGGTCGCGGTTTCTACCGAGACCTCGGTAATTTCCTCTGGATCGTTTTGAAGGCCCAGCAGCCGCGCGAATTCGGGCATGATGTAACTGGCAGGCTTTGCACGCTCGTCAAGAAACCACGACGAAGCGCTTTTGCCGACCAGCGAGTCAATTTGTGTGGGCGTTGGACCAAACGTTGACTGAGTAAGAAAACGCGCCGTGCGATCGCGTGTCGAAAACGTTAAGTCCTGAGCAATTGGCGCACTGGGACTAGCCGGTTGGGTGGGCAGGTCGACGGGGTCTGGCGCGCCGCCTGAATCAATCAATGCCTGGTCGGTTGGTGCATCAGACGGACTGGTGCCACCACCGCAGCCATTCAGGATAATCGCCAATACAAACAGCCAGCCGAGGCGTGACGTGAGGTGTCGTAGTCTTGTCATAACGTGTCTCAACGATTTGTGCCCGACGTTCAGGCTACAAAACCTTGGATGGCGACAGGATGGACGCAACATGAACAATTTTTAATGTGACAGCCGCCCATGGGGCCGCGCTAGAATAGAGCCCATAAACGGGAACATTGAACGTCCTATGAATATTTTGCTCGCTGAAGACGACCCAGAAATCAGTGCCTTTCTTATCAAAGGGCTCAGCCAGGCCGGCCATACGGCGCAAGCTGTCGCGGACGGGGACACGGCGCTAATCGAGGCATCGCACGGAGCGTTTGATGTGCTCATACTCGATCGTATGCTGCCCGGCACCGATGGCCTCAGTATTGTCAAAGCACTCAGGGCGATGGGCTGTAACACACCCGTGCTGATTTTGAGCGCCATGGGGGATGTCGACCATCGCGTCGAAGGTCTTCGCGCCGGATCGGACGACTACCTCACCAAGCCGTTTGCCTTTAGCGAAGTGCTGGCTCGCGTTGAGGCACTGGGGCGCCGCCCTCACCCAACAGCGCAAGCAACTGAACTGCGCGTTGCCGACCTTGAGATCGATCGTCTGACCCGCGTTGCGACACGAGCCGGTGTTGAACTAGAGCTGTTGCCGCGCGAGTACGCGCTGCTTGAATACCTGATCGAACACGCCAATCAAATTGTGACGCGCACGATGTTGCTCGAGCAGCTGTGGGGCCTGCACTTCGATCCGAAAACCAATATCGTCGATGTGCATATTTCGCGATTGCGTCAGAAGGTCGACAAAGGCCACGAACACGCCTTGATTCACACCATTCGTGGCATGGGATACGCGCTTCGTGGCTGAACGCGCCTGGCTACGGAGTTCGAGTCTGCGCGTGGCGGTGTGGTTGACGCTGGTGATCTGGTTGACCTCATCGGGCGTGATGGTGGCGATTGTCGCGCTCTCCGAGCGCGCCATGCTATCGCCGGTTTCAGCGGCACTGGACGAGCACATTGATCTGCTCGTCGAGCAGGTGGCTGAAGATGAGTTTGCGTTTTTCCCGTGGTTCGATAGGGAGCTCGATGAGCGTTTAGTGGACATCGATGATCTTGACGAAGACGATGAGGAACGATTGCTCGATGATTACGCGGCACACTTGCAGGAGGCCAGCGTTATCACTGACGATGTGGGTGAATCGGTTCGCGTCCGGTTATGGCTTCTGGGCTATGCCGAGCAACCCGGCCGCATTGATCGGCCATTGGCATACTATGCGGTGCTGATACTCGAACAGCTGCCCGACGCCACGCATGACTTTGTGATCGAGCGACTGAAACGTCGAGAGCGAGAATGGCCTGAGCGGTGGCGTTGGGAAACGATGTCTATAGCCGAGCGTACCGAGCTGCTCATTCATGCGCCAATGGATGATCCAAGCGATCGTCGCTGTGTGCGGGATAGCGAAAGCAACCGCACCGCCCCATGGCGCCGGGTGTTTGAAAAAGGCGATTACAGCGCCTTCAATGTTCCCTCCGACCGATTGGGTTCTGAACAGAGAGTGTGTTGGGCGAAGGCGTTACCGTTAGGGACGACAAGGGTGATCACGTACGGCATCGAGGCGACCGATACCCTAAACGCGGTGCAGACGAATCGCCGCTGGCGGGCTATCGGTGTCGGCGCGAGCTTATTGCTCTCGATTCTCTTAGGTGGAGTGTTAGGGCGCACCATTTATTCTCGTCTCCATGTGATTAATGTGCTCACCGAACGGGTGCGCGAGGGCGACCTTGATCATCGGCTTCGACTGCGTGGCACCGGAGACGATTTCGATCGACTTAGCACCAATGTAAACGCGATGTTAGATCGAATTGTTGACTTGATGAATGGCGTCAAAGAAGTGTCCGACAATATTGCGCATGATCTACGCTCACCGCTGACACGACTTCGCAATCGAATCGAACAACTGGAGCAAATGGCGTCACCCACCGCAGAGGATATTCGACCGATTGCCGAACAGACCGATGAGCTGTTGGCCATGTTCACGTCGCTGCTGCGCATTGCGCAACTTGAGCAAAAAGCACAGAGGCAGCCGTTTGCAACGCTAGACCTGGCCGAGGTTGCAAAAGAAGTTGTCGATCTTTACGAGCCTGTTTTCGCGGAGTCCGGTAGTCGGTTGACGCTCACTCTCCCCAGTGGATCGGCATTGATTACCGGCGACCGCCCTTTGTGGATGCAGGTGTTTAACAACCTTCTTGAGAATTCACTCAAATACGCCGCCGAGAGTCCACGTGTGTCGATTGCGATGCAATCCGCCGATCGTCATTGGATTGTGCAAGTTAGAGATCAAGGACCGGGTGTACCAGAGCACGCGCTGGAGCGACTGACCGAACGTTTTTACCGAGCAGAGAGTCACCGTGAGCGAGGCGGCACCGGGCTTGGATTGGCACTGGTGGCGGCCATTTGTCGCGTGCACAACGCGACCATCGATTTTGCGAATGACGGCGGGTTGGTTGTTACGATTCGCGTCGAGAAACGGGCCTAACGATCGTGTGTGGTATCGTTGGATTATGACGATAAGGTGCGTACCAGCACGAAAACAATCTTGCATGACTTCTTATAGAAACGGATCAGCGAAACATAGGTTTATTCTTGGCTTGTGGATCGTGTTGGCCATGCCGATGCCTACTGTTGCTTCGAATAATCTTGTTGATATTTCACGCCTAGGGATACAGGACACCGACGGCGACGGCGTCACCGACCAGTTCGATAACTGCACTCTCATACCGAATCCCTCGCAGTTTGATGCCGATGAAGACGGATTCGGTAATCGTTGTGATGCCGATTTTGATAACAACTGTGCGGTTAATTTCCTGGATGTGATTCGCTATAAAGCGGCCTTTAATTCGTTCCAAGGCGACCCGAATTACGATCCCGTTGTCGATATTTCGGAGAACGGCGCGATCAATTTTCTCGACTACATTATGATTACCGGCACGTTTCTTCTCGAACCGGGGCCGAGCAACGTGGAATGTTCGGTTTTGCCGTCGAGTTAGATCTTCTGCACGACAGCAGGCTTCGCGAACGTTAGCTCGATAAAAAAGGCGGATCGACCTTCGCCGATCCGCCAAAAAAGCGCTCACGTATTTAGGGGGTTGGGGGAAAGCGCTGTTGATTCTGAGTAGTAATTAGAGCTGGCCGGCCGGAACGTCTTTGATACGCGGCCAGTGACCCTCTGCTTTCACGATATTGTTGGGGATGTCTTTCTTCCAGCTGTCGTACACCTTCAGATTCTTGTTGACGTAGAGCCGTCCTTCAACAATGCGAAATGCCTTGCCGTCGACATCAAATTTTTTCCCGAACGACGTACCCAGTGCGCAATAGCCACCGTAGGCTGGCGCGTACTTATCTGGATTGGCGCGAAAAAGATCGCGATTTTGGGCGGAGGCGAAGCGATACACAGCACCCTCATGTTGCGCCGTGTAGTCGGCCGAGCCCAGCACCGCTTTGTCCTCGGTGAAGTACGCCACCGCATCGTGACCGGCGAGGATGACGTCGTTGGCGTCAGTGGCCGTCTCGGTGCCGGCCATTGCCAGCGAAGTAATCCACACGGCGGTAAAGAGTGAAGCTAATTTGATCAGTGTTTTCATGACAATCTCCAATAGGGTAGTTTGATATTCAGTGGGCGCCGATCAGCGATTCGAGCTGTGGCTGGGTTTGTACGCCGACGCGTGTTTCCTGTGCCTGGCCTTCTTTGAACAGGATGAGAGTCGGGATGCTGCGCACGCCAAACTGGCGAGCCAGATCCGGCGCGTCGTCGATGTTGATCTTTACGACGTCCAATGCATCGGCCCGATCGGCGGCCAGCGTGTCCAACAACGGTGACTGGGCCTTACAAGGCGCGCACCAGTCGGCGTAGAAATCCACAAGCACCGGGCGATCGGCCTGCAGTACATCGGCTTGGAAAGTGGTTTCGGTTGTGTGCTTAACCTGTGACATAGCGTTTCTCCGTCAGATCGGCCTCAGCGCCGACTTGTTGTTTCAGTGGAGATACTGTAATTTTTAAGAAGAAAATTAACTATGCCGAAAAATACTGAAAATATGTCCGAAATCGTTGTGGTGACTCGAAATCTGGCAATTTTCCGCTTTTATTTTGCTTAAGTAGTTGATTGAAAAGTTGTTCTTTATTCGACATCGGGCGGAGCCATGACCCAAACAGCAGAGTCAACAGAACCTACGGCAATGAGCGATCCGCTCAGTGAATTACTCCAAAAAGTACGTTTCTCAGCCTCGGTGTTTTTTCGTGCCGAGTATTGCGGAAACTGGGCGGTGGATACTTCCGGGTCTCGGCAAGTGCCATTTCATCTGGTTACGCACGGGGAGGGCTGGTTGCATACCGATGGGGAATCGCCCACGCGTCTGATGACCGGACACCTTGTGCTGTTTCCCAATGACGCGCCGCATGTGCTCTCGGCTTCCGAAGAAGAGCCCGATCCCACGGTGATTAATGCACCCCCAGCGGATCATATGGAGGGGGCCGTAACGCGATTGGTTTGTGGGTATTTTTCATTTGACGAGAAAGCGGCCGCGCCACTGCTGGCCAGTTTGCCCGGCACTATGTTGCTTAATCTGAGCGATGCTTCGAGTTCCGGCGCCCGCGAGCTAGTACAGCTTTGGATGCGCGAGGCGGCGGAAAACGCATTGGGCAGTGACGTTGCGGTAGATCGTTTTGCCGAACTGGTGTTTATCCAGGCCTTGCGGTGTCAGATGTCGATGGGCCGACTCACCGGTGTCATCGGCGCGTTGGCGGACAAACGGCTGGGTCCCATACTGGGCAACATTCATCGACACCCTGGCGCGCCGCATACACTCAAAGAAATGGCGTCATCGGCGCTTTTAAGTGAATCGGCGTTCACACAGCGCTTTAAGAAACAGGTCGGTATGACGCCAGGCAATTACGTGCGTCACTGGCGAATGCAGTCAGCCGCTCGGCTCTTGACCGATACCGATCTGTCGATGGGCGCGATTGCGGAACGCGTGGGATACGAATCGGAGGTGGCCTTTCGCAAAGCCTTCAGCACGCATTTTGAGCAGACCCCTGGTCGGTATCGACGCGGCACACACAGTGCGTGACTCGACGGCCGCGCTAAGCGATTAGTTTGGGATAACTGATTTCAAATAGAGCGTGCCGTCCTCGGCTTCTCGATATTCGAGCATGCGCCCCGACTCGATGTCCATGTCCTCGGGCACCATAATTACGACGGACTCTCCCGTGAGCCGCATGCGCGCATTGACCGCACGCCACGTCACATCTTGTGCGACCACTGCAGCTGGTTTCGGTGAGGTGGTATCGACGTCCGTGGAGGTGATTGACGATGGTGGCGTTTCCACATCCGTATTCGGCGGCGTGGGGGTATCGTTGCCACAGGCGGTAAGAAAAATGCCCAGCGCGATAAGCGCCATTGTCTTTGTGCGGTTCATGATTGGTTTCCATCGTGCGAGAACCGCGCCATGGTAGCGCACTTGGGTCGCGGTGAACATGCGACGCAATCTGAATCAACGTGCTATCGGTGGTGTTCCGAAGTATTCGAGCTTTAGCCGATCGGATGTTTCTTCGTCGAGCACCTCGACCTCAAAAGCATCCGCACAGGTGGATTCGAGGTCAAGCGCAGTGGTATCTGCCCGTGCCTTTTTCTCCACAAAGTCATAGTAGCTGGTGGAGCGCGATGACACTCTTCGAACGCGATAAGTCAGAGGTCGGTTCATGATCGGTCTGCCTATTGGGTCTGATCGGCCTACTTTTTTTGCCGGTACCGTGTAAGGCGACATTTCGCTTCGGATTCCCTCATGTTCCACGTCATTTAGAACCAATCAACTCATGTATCCGAATGACAGACTGCCATGAGTCGGTTGAGTGACGGGCTCGGGGACGAATAAACAGCCAAAAAAAAGGCCGAGAGGGTTATGTCTCGGCCTTTCGTGGTTGGTGTCGTGCTTGATTAGGTGCGCAGGCGCTGTCGTCGGCGGAAGAGGGCCAGCAACCCAACACCACCCAGCAGACCCAGTGCGCCACCGCCGCCACCTTCACCGCCGCTCGCCGGTGGCGAGGCGGGAGGCGGGGTTGAAGGCGGTGGTGTTGTCGGTGGCGGTGTGCTTGCCGACGCGGCAACCACCGGACCACTTGGGTCGACGATGACACCATTGACCGTACCGTCTTGGTCACCGATGCCGCCGTCGATCAGACGCACCGTGGCGGTGTTGCCGCTGTAGGTAACGTTGGTGGAGTAATCGCTGAAGATACCGGTCGCTTCGTCGTATTTTTGCCACCCGCTGTTCGCGTCGTAGGTGTCGGGCAGATAGACCGTGACGTTGACCTGTGCTGGATTAGATAGATTAACCGGCAGGTTCTCGACTCGGAAACTAAACATGCCGAGCGGCACTTCCTCGTCATTACCGAGGTTGACATTGGTCGCTAGCGAGTTGGGTACGGAGGTGTAACAACGTACGCTTCCGACATTGCTTGTTAGTCCCACAACACTGCCACCTTGCGCGTCGAGTAGGTTACAGATTCCTTCGTTTTGATCGGGCACGCCGTTATTGTTGGCATCTGGATTGCCCGCCACCTGATAGCTGTCGTTAATGAAGTTGCCATCGGCATCATTGGCGTAGGCGGTTTCCGCGATGAGCGTCGCGGTATCGGACCACGGAGACGCCGAGTTCGATACGTCGAAATGTCGCGTGCGCAGATAGTACGTCTGTCCCGGATCGAGCACACCCATCGGCACCATCATTGAGGTGGAGCCACTGACGTCGCGATCAAAAACAATGTTGGTGAAGTTTTGATCATGGGCAATTTGCCACTGCGAATAGAGCAGGGCATTACCATCGGGATCGCTGTAGCCACCCACCGGT
This sequence comes from Pseudomonadota bacterium, assembly GCA_039028935.1. Lineage (NCBI taxonomy): Bacteria > Pseudomonadati > Pseudomonadota > Pseudomonadota bacterium. The sequence continues at coordinate 12,656 of JBCCHD010000007.1, forward strand.
TCCAGTTCGAATGAGCCAAGATTGGCTGCCCGTTCGTTGGCGACCTGTGGCTGATTTGGTGACGAGGTGCCCGAGAAGCTCAGTGGGTCGCGCGGGTCGCTGCCGCCTGCCACTTCGTCGCCATCGGTTTGGCCATCACCATCGGTGTCGTCACGACCCGGATCGGTGCCATTCACATACTCTTCTTGATCGGTGAGTCCATCGGAATCGGAGTCCTGCGTGCCGTCGCTTTGCAGTGAGCCGAACAACGCTTGCTCCCACACGTCTGGCATACCATCTTGATCACTGTCTTCAAAGGAGACCGTCAGGCTCTCGGTAGTCGCACCGAACCCGTTAGAGCAGGTGAGCGTGTAGGTCTCGGATACATTGATCGGCCCAACAATTTGAAAGCCCGCGATGTTCTTGGCGCCGTTCCAACTGCCGCTGGCATTACACGACACCGAGTCTTCGGTATTCCAGATGAGCACAACGGTGGCCGAAGGCGTGCCGAGCGACAGCGGTGACAAGGTCAAATTGATGGTTGGCGCGTCGGCAGCCGCCTGCACCGCGACCTGAACGGTTTCGGAGCTGGTGCCTCCCTCGCCCGTGCAGCTTAGTGTAAACGTTGACGACTGCTGCAGATTGCTGATGGTCTGCTGGCCAGAAACGCTACGGGCGCCGGACCAATCGCCCGATGCCTGACAACTCTGCGCGCCAAACACATCCCAGTTGAGTGTGATCGATGCGCCGGTGACCACCGAGCTACTGCTGGCACTGAATGACACTTCTGGTTCAGGCGTGGGCGGTGGCGGTACTTCGCCACCTGGGGCCGCGATGTCATTGAGTGACACGATGACTTCATCATAGAGCGTGTAGGTGTCTTGACGGCTTGCGTCGGGCTGCTTGCCCGTATCATAGGGCAGAAGCCAGAGTGCGTTGTGCGCCGGACCGTTACCCAGATCGATGTTGTCGCGATCGATGATCAGGTCCCAATCCCCGCCTTCGCGTGCCGCCCACACCTTCACATGCGTGTTCGCGGTGCCGGTGCCTTGACTGCCCAGCTTCACGTAGGTCTTAAACGAAATCCACTCGTTGGGGTAATAGATGAATGCACCCGTCAGCGGGTCAGGTGTACCGGTGCCGGAGCCGTAGGAGTACAGCCCGCCGTAGCGTGCGCGGTCGTTTTCGCAAGCGTTACCGACGGATTGCGGACCGCGATCAACCGCGTTTTGATGACGGAAATCGGTGCTAGAACAGGCGGTCGCGGCGCTGACTTCCCAGCTGGGATACGCCCCGTTGGAGTTGCGGTTGTAGCCCTGCACAATGCCGCGGTAGCGGTTGTTGTGAAGCACGACCTCGTTGAGTTGGTTCGAACCACACTCGTTCGTCTGGCAGTCTTGATTGACGCCGTTCATTTCGTACGCATTACGGCTGATGATTGACTGCTTCCAGCCGCCACCGCCGTTGAACACGTGCGTTGCAAAATACGCTGGGAAATACTGTCGATAGGCGACGTAAAATTCATCGCCTTCCACGAACTCCCGCTGATCTTCCGATAGCCAGCGTCGCCAACTACCCGAGGCCGCACCATCGGTTTTGAGGATGTCCATCCGCAGCGCGCCGTTACCGGAAGCAACGTTGTTGGTTTCCCATTTCACGTTGTCTTGCGAGTTATCCAAGTGCTTCCAGTTGTGCACATCACCTGAGGCGTCAAAGCGTGTGGCCATCAGCACGCCGGGTGCGGTGGAGCGCGCTTCCCAATCCGATTCGTCGGAGGGTGGTGGCGGCGCGCCGTCGCTTACGTTCACCGACACCGAATCAGTGGCCTCGCCGCCGGCCCCGGAGCACGACAGCACAAAGGTGCTGCTGGTCTGTAAATTGCTAATGGTCTGACTGCCCGACACGGACTTGTTGCCGGACCAACCGCCGGATGCGACACAGCTGCTCGCGTTAGTGCTCGACCAGGACAGCGATACATTATCGCCGGCATCGACGTTGCTGGCGCTCGCTGTGAGGTTAACGGTGGGCACTTGTGGAGGCGGCGGTGAGCCGCCGCCCGTTGGCTTGTACACGTAGACGTTGCGGTCAACTTGGTTAACCAGCACAAAGCCACCGATCGACGGCGCATAGCGGAAGCGGCCAAACGTGCCGTTGAGGCTGGTTGAGCCTGGCGAGGCCGAACCGGGTGGCGTCACGCGTGTGACGGCCATGGTTGCAGCATCGATGATGTACACATCTTTGCCACCCAGCCAAGCCACGTAGTTGTCGTTCACCGGATCATAATCGAGGCCGATCTGACGCGCGCTCGCCAGAGCATTACCGCCTGTTCCCGTGAACGTTGAGTTGTTCATGAGGTTTTGATTGGTTGGGGTGGACTGACTGAGGTCCCAAATGAACGCTTGAGGATTCGAGCCACCGAGAACCAGCATTTTGTTGCGAGCCGTATCAATCGCGCTGGTGGCATAAATGTGGATCGCTTTCTCGGCAAGATACGAATGCGTATTGGTGCTGGGGTTGTACTCATAGAGACGCCCGCCCAGCGAGCGGTGGTAATACACCTTGTCCGTGATGCGATTGTAGGCCGAATAGCCGACCACCATGGCGCCATTGTTGTCGCCGTCGGCACCCCGCGTCCATTCTAGATTGCTGTTGTCGAAATCAAGACGCCAGACTTTCGAGTCGCCGCTTGAACCACCCGGACTCTTTGCGTAGGACGATGTCGATAAAAACATGTTCTGTGACTCGACAAACACAATCGAGTTGTAAGTGTGGCGCGAAACGGGACGACCATCGGGATATTGCCCGGCAGATTCGTGCGAAGACGTGGCGCTGTAGGGCGATGGCGGCATGATCATCTCCCACGACTCGGTGTCGAGATCGAAGGCATACATATCATTGCCGTAGTAATCGTTGTGACCCCCGCCCCATACAATTAGGCGGTTTTGCACGGTGTCGAAGACCCCACCGTTCCACGCATCCATCAATGCCGAGAAACCCAGCGTGCCAGAGTAATTGCAGTTATTACTCGGGCAAGGGTTAATCGCATCGAGGCGGGAGCTCGGTACTTCGTACCACTGGCCTGGCGTCAGGCTATCGGCCAGATCGGCGTGGGAAGAGACGGCGAATAACGCCAGTGAAAACAGGGTAAATCGGGCAAACGCTTTAAATGAGTACATTAATCATTGATCTCGGGGTATCGTTTTGACACTAATCAAATGACTCTGTCGCAGCCGCCGAATCGAATGACACGTCGTTGTTGTTCACGTGTGTACCGATGTTCAACTTGGCACGTTCCCGTGTTCAAGTTGCTTCATTGGCAGCCCCGCTGTCATAGAGCGCGATGCACTCCTTAGACCGGTGGCTTTGCGACCTCGTCTTTCAACGAGTGAGCCTTTATCAACTAGCGAATATTATGAGGCCGGGACAAGGCAAAAAGTGTGACGTTGATCACGTAACCCAGCGCCGCCAAACGGTACCCGCAAAGTTGACAAAACGTGCTGTATTTATCCTTAAATTTCGGTGTGCGAAACGTTGGACGATGCCAAGAGTGCACACAGCGTTGAACCGAAACAAGCGTCGCAATTTGACGACAATTTTTAACGCGTTGGCGCGATGCGTGCATCGCTAGCGCCCTGTATTCCGTGAGGAAAGTACCTTGTTTTAAGGCCTGTGGCTAACCGGGCCCATGGCCCGAAATGTCGCATATGGAGGGATTTGGCCAACGTTGAGACTGAACAATAATCGAACGTACGCAGGGAGCGGGTTAGCGGGCGTTCAGCGTGCTTACGATAACGCTTCAATTAATGCCTTTAAATGCTTGATAAACGAACCTCAAATCGGCCATTTTGACGCGATCTTCTCATGTTTAAAATTTTTATAACGTTTCGCTCGATTTAACGTTTTTTCGTCGCGTGGGGGCGGTTAGCAAAAAAGTCTGGGTAATCGGCGCTAATCGACCGCCGTAAAATGTCCGTGTATACATAACCAGCGATCATTTTCGCGCACAAAAATGCGCGTGGACTTGCCACGACTGGTCCATCGCTCACCGTCGGTGTAGCCCGCGTCGGTCCAATAGTAGGTTATCCAGGCTGTATCGCCTCGCACTGTCACGCTGGGATCGTGCATCTCGGTCTGAACACGCTTTGCGCGTCCCACCCAGTCGGTCATCGCACGAAGTTCGAGCGCCTTGCCCTCGGCCAGATACACGTCGCCTTCCCCGAATAAGGTGTAATCCGGATGGACGTAGGTGGCGTAAGTGTCGATATCGCCTTGTTCAAGCGCCGCCCACATCTCGGTGATTGCTTTTTCTATCAATGTTTCATCGGTCTGCGCGGTGGCGTTCAGTCCGATAAAAGCAACGAATACGAGTAGACTCAGTTTGTGCATGACGGCTCTCCTTGGCGGACGTGTTGCTGAGTGTAATCGCTGCCGACCCGCGAGCGCTACTGAGCGTTCAGGCGGGAATGACAACGACCGACCGGATCACGCTGAGGAGTCCGAGCCGAGTTGAAGTGTCTTGAGTGGCCGAGTTAAGAGACCCGTCACCAGACCGGCAACCAGCTGGCGTATACCGGGCAAACGCGACAGTGGGTCGAACATCAGGTCGCGAAGGGCCGCGAGGACGCGGCTGTCAGATTGATAGAACGGTGTGAGACTCAGGCTGGCCAGTTGAAATAAACGCACGTGCAGTCGTCGTAGGTTCGCGTAGCGTTTCAGCGCCGACTCGATGTCTTCGGCGTCGGTGCCGGCGCCCTCGAGTGCCAAGCCAAGTGCCCAGGCATCGAGTAATCCCATATTGGCGCCCTGGCCCAACTGCGGACTGGTTGCATGCGCGGCATCGCCAATAAACACCAATCGTTGGCCATACGGATAGCGAAGTGTGTGATGCCCATACCGCGCAAACGTCATCTGATCTGGGTGATGAATTTGCTCGAGCAGCACCTCGGTGTCGGGCCAAATCGCGCGTACCTGTGCTTTCCACTCGTCTAGGCCTGCCGCACGCCAGGTGTCGATCGCGTCGTTGCGCACGCTCCAAAAAAAGGCCGCCTGATCGGCGTTGGCGTTGGCATGACGACCGATCGGCAGCACACCGATCATCGTATGCGCCGCCACGTATCGCTGATGCAGCTTATGCGGTTCAAACACCCCCTGGGGCCAGTCCAGCGTGCCCCAAATGGCACCGTATTGAAGCGCCCGGCGTGTTGGCGGGGTGCGCGCATACGGATGCAGAGGACTTCGACTTCCGGTGGCGTCGACGCAAAGATCGAATGCACGTGACTGAACGCCGTGTTGATCGACAAGCGATACGCGTGCGCTGTTGTCAACCAATTGTTGAATGTCGGTGGATGACTGAACGGTAATGCCGAGCGCATTGACCCGTGCATACAGCACGTCAAACAACGCGGCTCGATGCACGGCCAGACCCTGTGTGTCGATGCCGAGCGCCTGATAGTCGACATTGAGCACCCGCTTGTGTCGAGGCATCGAATGACCGGTGAGCACGTTGATGCGATGCCCCAGTGAAGCAATGTCGTCGCGCAGGCCCAGCGCATCCATCACCGCCAGTCCGGTGGGCTGCAAAATAATGCCTGAGCCCACGGCCTGTGGTGCGTCGAAGCGCTCGAAAAGCGATACGGTATGGCCTTGCGCCTGAAGCACGAGTGCCGCCGCGAGGCCGGACGGCCCGCACCCACAGATGGCAATGTCCAAGGTCTTGCTCCACCGCGGAAAGCCCTATTTTACCCCGCGATGAGCCCAAATACTGTGTTTCTACGCCTGATCCTGAGTAGACTGTCGCGCATAATCGTCGGTGCGGTCGAACGGGGTTGCGGTGCGCGCGGTAGGTCGTTCGCTCAAAAAGCCGCAGAACGCGGCATGGGCTATCTTAATGGTGTGGACGGTGACACACGGATCGCCAACAATACGTACACTCAAGATCGTCCGACTAAGCAGAGACTAACGATGAGAAACATGGATACAGTGACGGTAGGCCTTGCTCAGATCGCGCCGGTATGGCTCGATCGAGCGCGCACACTCAACAAGGTGATCGACTGGGTGCAGCGTGCGGCCGACGCCGATTGTGAGCTGGTTACCTTCGGCGAAACGCTGGTACCGGGCTATCCCTTTTGGTTAGCCTGCACCGACGGCGCACGGTTTGAGTCGGCGCTGCAAAAAGACATTCACGCGCACTATCTCGATCAAGCGGTGTGTATTGAACACGGTCATCTTGACGAGCTGGCGGAAGTCGCGGCGGATCGCAACATTGACGTGATGGTGGGCTGCTACGAACGGCCCGCTGATCGCGGTGGGCACACCGGCTATGCCTCCCTCGTGCGGGTCGATCGGTTTGGCAACGTCGCGAATAGCCATCGTAAACTCATGCCGACCTATGAAGAACGGCTGGCTTGGGGCACGGGTGATGGTGATGGCCTACGCGTGTTTCCGCTGGGACCGTTCACGGTCGGCGGGCTGAACTGTTGGGAAAACTGGATGCCGCTGGCTCGCTCTGCCCTGTATGCGCAGGGCGAAGACCTGCATGTTGCGCTGTGGCCGGGGGCCAAACGCAATACCATCGACAACACGCGGTTTGTGGCCAAAGAGTCGCGCTCGTGGGTGTTGTCTGTTTCTGGGCTCATGCGTCACGCCGATATTCCCGAGGATATGCCGGGGCGCGATCTCATCATCGATAGCACGCCGGCTCTGATGTCCGATGGCGGTTCCTGTATCGCCGGTCCTGACGGCGAGTGGTTGATCGAACCCCAGGTGGGGGAAGAAGACCTGCTGGTCGCAACGCTCGATCACACCGCCGTGCGGCGAGAGCGTCAAAATTTTGATCCTTTTGGGCACTACTCTCGACCAGATGTGCTGACGCTGTCGATCAACCGTGCGCGACAAACTGGTCTTGATATAAACGACGATTCCTGAGGGCGCGGATGACCACGGAAGGCGATAGTTCAGACGGCGCGAAGCCCACCTCAGTCGACTCACCGGTCAGCAACGGCGCTGACCTACAGCGCGTGCTCGCGTTGTGTGACGAGGCGTTGCTTAAACCCGAGGAAGAGCGCGCCGACTTTGTGGCGGACGCGTGTGGTGACGACGAGTCGCTGCGCCTCTCGGTCAATTCCCTGCTGATGTCGGTGGGCGCGTCCAGCGCTTTTATGGAAGTGCGCACAGAAGAGAACTACGCGTCGCTCATCGGGCAGCAGATCGGTGACTATCGCATCCTTGAGCGCTTGGGCGAGGGCGGGATGGGTAGCGTGTACCTGGCGGAACGCGAAGGCGGTGAGTTTGAGCAGCGAGTCGCGATAAAAATCGTGCGCCGCTATATGATGAGCCAGGAGCTCGTTCAGCGTTTCGACTCCGAGCGCCAGCTCCTCGCTGGGCTTCACCATCCGTATGTTGCGCAACTCATTGATGGTGGCACGACCGACGACGGTGTGCCGTATCTGGTGATGGAGTACATCGACGGTCAACGCATCGACGAGTATTGTGACGACAATACCTTTACGCTCGATCAACGCATTGAGCTGCTCAAAAAAGTCGCAGTGGCGGTTCAGGCTGCGCACAAAAACCTTATTGTTCATCGCGACCTGAAGCCGGCTAACGTGCTCGTTACTCACGATGGCATTCCAAAGCTCCTCGACTTTGGTATTGCCAAGCTCATTGACCCAGCTGGAAAGCCGGCCGCTGGCCACACTACGATGTTTGGCCACATGCCGATGACACCAGATTATTCCAGTCCCGAACAGATTCTTGAGGGTACGGTGACCACAGCCAGCGATATTTATTCGTTAGGTGTGTTGGCGTATGAGTTACTCACCGGTACCCGACCCTACACGCTCAACGCCAACAGTCATCCGCGGCTCATGAAATCGGTGGAAACGCTGTCGATTGAAAAGCCCAGTGGTCGCCTCGAGCGCCGGTCTCGCGATGAACAAACGATTTGGGCGTCTCGTCGATCCACGTCGCCACAGCAGTTGGTGAAAGATCTCGCGGGCGATCTCGATCGCATTTTGCTTAAAGCGCTCCACAAAGACCCGCAACAACGCTACGAGTCGGTCGACGCGTTTGTTCGTGATCTCGATCGCTATTCAAACGGTTTACCTGTCGAGGCACGTGACGATACGCTGGGCTATCGGGTGTCCAAGTTTGTTGGGCGCAACAAACTCAAAGTCGGCGCCGCCACGGTAACCATGCTGGCGGTAGTGGCCGGGCTTGGCTTTTCACTTTGGCAGGCGGGCATAGCGCGGGACCAGTCGATTAAAGCCCAAGCGCAGCTTCAGCGCGCTGAAGCGGTCAGTCAGTTCTTAGGGGATGTGCTGCTTTCACCCAGCGTTAACTGGGACGGTGCCCTGCAAGCTGGTCCGAACGCCCGCATTGCGGACGTGCTGACACTGGCAGACAAAAAGCTCGACAGCGAGCTGGAAGACTATCCCGAAGTACGCGTCGAGCTGTATCACAAAATCAGCGAGGCGTTGGGCGCGGTGGATCAGATGCAGGCATCGCTTGATGTACAAAACAAAGCGTTTGCGCTCGCCGAAGACACATTACCTCGTACCTCGCCGCTGCGGGTCGACGCCTACTATCGGCTGGCCACGTCGTTGTCTGACGTTGGCCAACTGGATGAGGCAATCGGCGTATTTGAACAAGGTCTTGCGCTGGCCGATGAGCAGAGCGACACGCCCACGCTGATCAAGCTGTACCTTATGAACGACTTGGCGCTGACGTATGCCGAGGGTCATCAATACGAAAAGGCGCGCGTCATCATGCAGGACACGATTGATGCCGCGTCCGACGTTTTGGGGCCTGGCTTGCACCCGCCGCACACGCTTGGCTATGCCAATCTCGGTAGCATTCATATGGCGTTAGGACAATTGGATGTCGCCGAACGACACTACAAGACGGGGCTAGAGGCGCATGCGCTGTATCCAGATCAAACGCAGTCAATCGGCGCGATACTACACGAGCGGTATGCGCGCTTAGCGATTTTCAAACGCGATTACTCAGATGCCAGAGCGCGCTATGAAACCGCACTTGAGCTCAATAACGCAGCGTTTGGTATACCGAACACAACCTCTGCCGAAACCAAGATGCGCCTGGCGCACGTGTTGGTGTTTTTAGGTGAGCTTGATCAAGCGCGAGGTTATATCGATGAGGTAGAGCAAGACTATGGTGCTCGGTTGGACTACGATTCTGCGTGGATTTATCACTTGGCGTTAGGGCATTTGCGCCTGGCGCGTGGCGAAACAAAGCCAGCACTTGCTGCCGCGCGAAAGGCGATGGCGCTTGGGTACGAAATTGAAATGAGTCGGTTTGATCGCACCGACACCATGTGGTTGCTGGTCAGAACGTTACGGGCGAACGGCGAGTCCGCCGAAGCCGAGCGTGTGTATGGCGAACTCATCACCACCGAAAGCACGTGGATGCCGGAGGACACGGCCTACAAACGGTCGCTACGACGTCAGTCGATGGACTGACGGCGCCATCGGAGCGACATGCACGAGAGGCCGGCATCGATGCGGGCAATTTGTGTTGTCGCAAGCTCAACCAGAGCGTAACCGAGTCCGGCGAGCCGTTCGCTGGTTCGCGGGTAATCTCGGCTGACAAAGAGCGCGTCATTGATTCGTACGCAGTTTGCCGCCGCGTCTTCTCCTTGCGGCACTTCAATCACGTCAAAGCCACTGAACACACCCGATGCGGCGAGTCGCGACGTGCTGAGAATACGCGTTTCATCCAGTAGCGCGCAGTCCGATTTAAAATGGAGCACACCGGCTGGCGTCTGCACGATTTTGCTGTCTAATCCCAGTGTCGCGAGGCCGCGCTGTAGCGCTTCGGCACCGCGCCGGTTCGTGCGGCCCGACAGGCCGATCATGACGCCTTGAGGCGTTGTGAGTATATCGCCACCGTCGGCGACACCGTCTTCTAAGTCGAGCACGGTGGCGAAATGGTCGGTGAGCGTGTCGCGTAGCGTCTCGGCTTCGCCCTGTCTTGAGGGCGCGCCCGGATTGAGCAAAATGGCACCTTGCGTAAACACGAGAGCGGGGTCTTCAACGAACAGCGCGTCGGGAAAGGCTTCAAGCGCCGGGAGCTCAATCACCGCGAGGCCGGCAGCACGGAGGGCCGCCACGTAGTGCTGGTGTTCGTCAATCACCTGAAGGTAGTCCGGATTCGGACCGTTCCCGTCACGCAATCCTTGCACGACCGAGCGGGAGGGGGTGCGCACGATGGCGCTGTCGAACTGATAGGGCGTCATCATGGGCACTTTTTTGGCGTCGGGTTCATGAGCGTTTGATCTGCACCACGTTCATCACGTCCATCTCAATACCCGAAACGGTTTCGGTCGTCGGGTAGTACGTCACGTCGACGCGCGCACCTTTAAGATTGTGGTAGCGCTTGCGGCGCTTGTAGCGAAAGGGCACATCGCAGTCTTCGATGAGCACCGTATTAATAATCCACTCACCAGCGCTACGCTGCACATGCGAGACCACTTTTTTCATCGACGAATGGACAAGTTCCGGATGTTCGCTGAGCCATTTTTTCATCGACATCGTCTGTCAGCCTGTTCAAGCATACCGTCATTATGAGGCAGATCGGCAGCAAAATCAGGTGTGTGAATAAAGGCAGATTTTGGCCAGTTTTGTCGATTGGCCTCAGTCGCATGGCTTGATACACCTATACACACGCATATGGACATGCGGTGTACTACTTAATTCAAGGAAGAATCATGCATCTATTCACGCTTTTGCGCTCCAGTGCGCTGCTCGTAATTGTGTTGTTGCTGTCGTCACCGATAGTGGTAGCGGACGATCCCGGAGGGGACGGAACAGTGATCGAGGACATACTACTGCCCGAGCCGCGCTTAGGGCACTTTCCGGGGGAGAACATTGAACTGGCCTCATTGAAGCTCTCCTACGACTTCGAGGACGTTCGGATTCCGGGTCCCAACGGACTGGACATTGTGGTCGGGCGTAAGTACCGGCAGGCTGGCAGCAAAACGGTGACACACCTTGCGGGGTTTGGAGACAACTTTGAGTTCAAAGTGCCGTTTATTGCCGTGGCAGAAGATGTGCCCAATGGCAACACGGTGCCCCAAACCGGATACGAGTGCGTCATCGACGCATCGCGCTTTGGCATCCGCTTTTATATGCCGGATCAAACACTCACAACAGTCGGTCTTGCCAATGAAAGCCAGTTGCCTGCGGGCACATTGATGGCGTTCTCCAATCATTCGGTGTTTCTGTGTGAAAACGGCTTGCCCGTGGTGCGAAGTGCGGAGGGCATTCGTTATGTGTACGGCAAAAAACGCGATACCTCTGAATCGGGTCGAGAAGCCGCCACCCACTATCTGACGCGCATGGAAGATCGTTTTGGTAATGCGATCGACTATCACTACGCAGCCGATCTGACCGAGCCCTACGCAGTGGCACAGTTAGCAGCAATTTCCCGCAGCGACGGTGCGTTGGTGGAATTTACCTATCAGTCGCATTCGTCGATCAACACCATCTCAACAATAACTTACGGCGACCGGCAGCTGACTTATGCGTATGTCGATCCCGGTGCGCAGTCGAATTACACACTCGATAAGGTGTTTGACGAAGAGGGTCGTGTGACCGATTTCAACTACTATTCGGTGCACGGCTGGCTCGAATCCATCGAGTTTCCAAGCGGTGCCCGTGCCGAATACACCTACCAGGTGATCAACCCCGATCAGGGGCTCAACGGCCAGGTGCGTTGGAAGACCCTGAGTGGCCCAGATATGCCAACACGCCACTTCACCTATCATTATCAGCCACAAAGCGCATTCTACTTGCATCACGCCGATGTGTTTGAAACGGAAACGGACGCATTGGACGGCGATATTATCGACAAAGTATTCACGATTAAAAATCAGCCCGCCGGCCATCCGTTCACTGCAAATGAACAAGCGCTTCACACCGTGACGAACGGCACGGTTCGCCAGTTCCTCATTCTGCACGGTGGTACGCCGCAGATCGGTGGCGGCAACCTTATTTATTCGCTCTACAACGAGTGGGTACCGCATCGAGCAGGGGGAGTGGGGTGTCAAAAACACACACAAGCGTTCTTGCGTTATCGAGTATGTGCTCGACCACGACTGACGAAACAGATTCGCAAAGTATTCAACGGTATTGGGAACACCGAGAACACGTTTACTGCGCACACTCTGTCGTTCGACGCCTATGGCTTCCCAACGAAGACGCGTTACTGGGCCAATTATGACGACTGGGGTGGTGGATCAAAATACGTACGTAAAACGTATCTGCATGATCCGACCAATTGGCTGATTGGACTCGAACGTGCGACCTCGTTGTCATCGACCGATAGCCACTACACCGAGACGTTCCGCCGCGACTACTATTCGCCTACACACGCTTACAAGTCGCTGCCTCAGTTCGATGTTGAGTTCGGGCGTTGGGTCGTCAACTACCAAAGCTATCATCCTAGCGGCGAAGCACGGGATATACGGTACAACCAAAGTGATCGCGTCGAGCGAAGGCTGCAGTATAAGCGCGGTCAACCGCAGGAATATCAGTTACCCAACACGAACTCCACGGTCGGCGGTATGGTGTCGCGTTTCGCCCACGTAGACGATTTCGGCAACGTCATCCACGACATCGATTTTCGTGGCAATGAGGTGGTTTACGCCTATGACAAACTCAATCGACTCACGCACACCGATTATGGCGGCGCGACTTGGAATGATGAATCTACCGTCTATGACGATACGCAAAATCTCGAGGTGACGACCATCGGGAATCTGACCCGTCAACGCTACTTTGATGGTCTCGGTCGCACAACGATGACGCGCTCCGAGGAGACGGGCGACAGCAGTGTGCGCGTAACGGTTCGTCGTCAATACACAAAGCAAGGACAGCTCGCCTTCTTGTCGTTTCCAGATCACACGGAAGCGGCCGATGGTACGCGCTACACCTATGACGCGCTGGGCCGCAAAATCGAAGAATGGGATACAACCACCAATTCCACACGGACGTGGGCCTACCTGTCGGGACATCGCGTGCGTTATTTGGACGGTCTCGGCAATGAAACAGTGACCACATACGAGGCATACGGCACACCGCAGTATCGCTTGCCGGTACAAATACGGCAGGCCGTGTCGTTAGATTCAGGTGGGCCGGATATCGACTATTGCGGTGATCCGCCTGTGCCCTGTCGTTCATCCAATGATTCAACGTATATCGAAACCCGTCTCAGCTACGACCAATTTGGCAACGTCCGTTCCGTGATGCAAGCAGATCGGCTAATCGAATACCGCTACGACAACCACCAGAAACTCTGCCGAATCAGTCGCCCCGATGTTGGCGATACCACCATGGCCTATTCGGCCCAGAATCAACTTCTGTGGTCGGTTGAAGGGGCCAGTGGTAGCAGCAACACCTGCGGCAGCGAGAGCGACGTGGGCCGCATTCAGTATGTGTACGATGCGCAGGGTCGGCTTCACTATCGATTGGGTGCCAATCCCTATTTCATCGAACTCTACGGGCGCGACGCAAACAACAATGTGTTGGGGACGCTCGCAACCGATGGCATCGCCCGCTCGTACTTTTATAACGATCGGAACCAACCCATTCTCGAATATCACTTGGACACGGGTTCGCTGTTTCGTTGGTTGTACAACGCGAATGGCGATCTAAGCGCCATGGTGTATCCCAATGGCACGGTGATTAACTACGCCCCCGATGCGTTAGGTCGACCGACGCAGGCCGGTGAGTTAATCACATCAATTGACTATCACCCAACAGGGCAACCAGCGGCGATGACCTATGGGAATGGCTATCAGCGTACGATTGAGCATGCGCCGAGCGGTCGCATAGAGCGCATCACAGACGTTACACCAAACGGCAGCCTTCAATTTCGCCATACGTATCAGTATGACAAAGAAAATAACCTAAAGGGCATTGCCGATGGCGTCGAGCCGGCTTACAACCTGTCCGCGTTCAGCTATGACGGATTGGGGCGATTGACGGGTGTACGCGGTGTTTGGGGCAACAGTACGTTTGACTATGACGACACCGGCAATCTCACGCGACGCGTACTGGGTGCTCAAATAACCCACTACCAATACAACAGCAAATCTCAGCTTCTTGGTGTGAATGGCCACGTCAACAAGAGTTTTGCGTACGACGGACGAGGAAATGTGATCCATAATGGCACGCGCTCGTTTAGTTATGATCGTCGCAACCGACTTGTCTCGAGCGCCGGTGATCGGTTCTCATACGATGCACAGGGTCTTCGAGCCAGCAAGACGACGGGAATTACAACGAGTCACTATGGCTATTCTCTGGGAGGTGTGCTCTATCGATCCACCGATACGGATGGCCGTGCTACGGATTATTACTACATTGATGGCAATCTGATCGCTGAGCGCCGCGTTGAGTCCGATGCGGTGGAGTATATTCATACCGACAGACTGGGCTCGGTGAGCCTGCGCTCCGACCAGGACGGGCAGATCGTCAAGCGCACTCACTTTCAGCCCTTTGGGCAGATGTTGATGTCCAGTAATGACGATGAAACCGGTTATACCGGTCATCGACACGACAGCACACTCGATCTTGTATACATGAAGGCGCGTTACTACGACGCGTCGATTGGTCGGTTCTACAGCAGCGATCCAGTTGGGTTCAGAAAGTCCAACACAGCGTTATTCAATCGCTACGCATACGCCAATAATAATCCCTACAAGTTTGTCGACCTGATGGGCGAAGAGTCCTATCTTGTCAGTCGCCCGATCAACGACCCGATCGTTGGTCAGATTGCCAATCACAATTTTGTTGTCAGCCACGCCAGTTTCCCCGGCGATCCCAACGCGTTTGTGTATTCGTTTGGAAAACTTGCAAGCGGGGTTACCGGCCAGGTGACTGATACCACCACCGGTTTCTCAGCTGGCACTTACGCGACTGATCGCGAGGCGTGGCTCGCACTTGCCAGTCAATCGGAGCGGGCGGTCGCGCGATCAGCGACACGCATTAAGGCTGGAGATGATCGCGTTCAGTCGCTGGCTGAGAGCGTGGTTCTGGATACTTGGTACGATCCGCTGCCGCAGTTTACGCGCAACAAAACCAACAGCAATACCGTGGCATCAGCCGTCGCGGACACGGCCCAAGGTTCAAAGGTGGCTTTGCCGGACAACAATCGAGTCAGTCCGGGACACAATCAAACCGATCGTATTCGTTTCGAGGGTAAGCAGCTTCGAGGGGGGCGGCTGTATCGCATCGATCGTTACAACCTCTAGTGGCGGCGCGGCCCGTTGTCTGTCGCCGCACGACGGTGTGCGGTCTTGGTATAAGGAGAGTCTGTTATGCGTGTAATAGTGTGTCTATATCCGGCCGTGGCGTTTGCCAATGTCAGTTTTATGACGTTTGTGCTGATGCCCTCAATACGCCGTGAGCTGGGCTGGTACCAGGATGAGGGGTCTGGCGTTGTATTGATGGGGTTTACCTTGGGTTTACTCAGCGCGGTGCTGCTGGGTGCTGCGTTCAACCCGACGGTTAGATCAACCGGTAAAAACGTGATGGGCGCGCCTGTGTACCTGTTCAGCGTAGGGCTTCTCGCCGTGTATCTGGGGCTAATGTTCGTTGTGCTGAATCGAGTGTATCGGGTGGGCGGACTCTGACTCCTTCGCGGCCGCATGAGCACTGAGGGTTCGAGGCGTTGAATGGGCTCCCAACAATGAGTGACCCCACGCGCGAAGCGGCGAACGCCGTCTTGCGCGAGGGGCGCATTTCATTTAGCAGGTGGTGCGCGAGTCTAGAATTCTTCGGTCACAATGTCGATGATACGCGACATGGTTGAACCAAAGGCACCGGAGTCGATTCGGCCAGGGTTTGAGCTTTGAGTGTTAAGCATGCCCACCACAACGTATGCGCCACGATCGTCGGATTCCAACAGCCAGCCCAGCGTTAGCACTACCAGGCCTTGAGGATCGCCGAGGCTGCCCCCTTTGAACCACACGCGCTCCCAATTTCGTCGCGCCTGCCAAGCGCCTGCGTTTGCGCCATAGGCCAAATCAACCATGCGAAATTCATCGCTCTTGTCGTTGTATTGCCGCATGCCAGCGATGACCCGGCAGACGTCCATTGGACTGGCTTGCCAGGTACCATCCACCAGCACTGAGCCGTTTGCTTGCGGAAAGGCCGTGACCGGTCCAAGTGGCACAAGCACGTTATTCATGTAATCCACCTGCGCTGATTCGGTGCCATTGGCGTAGGCGAGGGCGTCAACCTCCGGCACGGTCCAATAGAGGTGGAAGGTTTCATTGATCGACAAAAAGGGACTCATCACGGAGGGCGTGGCATGGTTGAACGTAGACAATGACGCCTGGGCGGCAGTGCGGCCCACAAATTCGTGCAGATGATCGGTTGCCGTATTGTCACTGGTCCCCATCATCATATTGGCCATATCCGAAACTGAGAACAGAGCGCCGAGCGGCTCGTCATTTAAGGGTCCCGCGAACGGCACGATTTCATTGGCATCAAACACCATGTTCTGGTCAGGTGTAATGGTGCCGTCCTTGACCGCTTCAGCGGCCGCGCCCAATACCCATGCTTTAAAAATCGATCCTGTCGCACGCGGTGTATCCCGATTGATGCCGTATATCGGCGTACACACATTGTTGTCGATGCGTCCAACGAGTAAGGAGAGCTCTTCACCAAGTGATTCAGCCTGAGCACCCGCTTGGGCCAGCGTTAGGTTTTGGTCGCTAAGGAGTGTCGAGGATGGGTTTTGAGGAAAGTTCTGCACAAAAAAATACGTAATCTTGTTGTCGCTGAAGCGAATGCGAAGATCCACAAAGCCGGCTGTGCTGCCAGGGTTGGTAGGATCGCCGATCACTACTTGGGCCTGACGAGCGGTGACATTGATCGCTTCGATCACACGCGCATTCGGAAAACTTGTGCGAAGCGTGTCAAAAAAGGACTGCAGGCTGGCAAAGTCAAAACCTGGCACGAATCGCGCTTCGATATCGGCAAGCGATGTGCTGGGTAAAGAAAGTTGCGCCATGATCCATTCAAACTGATCGCCCACTGCGTAGTCCGGAAAGTCCGTCACGCCATTGGTCTCGGGGAAGAGCGGCTGTATGGGCATCGTTCGAGCGGGGTTAATCGGGAAGTCGTCATCAACGTCAGGCGTACCGTCATTGTCGTCATCGGTATCGGCGTTGTTACCGATGCCGTCGTTATCGGAGTCTGAAACTTCATTGGGGTCGAATGGGAATGCGTCCTGATCGTCAGGCACGCCATCGCCATCGGAGTCGGCTTTTGCGGCTGGCGGCAAGAACACGAAATCACCCAGGTCGTCATTGTTGAAGGGCGGTCGAGACGCAGTGCGACCGGTCGATGTTGCGCCCGCGCGTAATGTGGATGGATCCGTCTTTCGTGGACTTAATGTGTGCCGATATTCACTGCGATACAGGCGCGCTCCGTTTTCATAATCGGCTTGGTAGACTTCCGCCACCGCTGGCACCGCAATGGCGCCCATCCCCAGAACAATGCTTACCCACTGATTTTTCAAAATACGCATGACTCACCCCAACGATCGCTATGTCACTGACCCGACGCCAGATTCGCGCCGTGTCTATAAAGGCGTAAGACCCTAAAAAATCGGTTCAAATCGAGGCCCTGCGTCGCCGCACAAACCGGCGTAGTGCCGTTGTGAATTGGCAAGGCAAACCTCATTTACTATTTATATATCAGTATCTTAGGTTTTGTTGAGCGGATATCGGACGGCCTTAACACCCGCTTCCCTCCTCGGGTGAGCAGGCCGCCGCCGCATCCCTGGTGGATCGACAAGATCACGGTCGATGAACGGTCGGTCAGGACGTCGGCATAAGATCCATTAGGATGTGCACGGTGGCTTCTACGCCGCTTCGAACCGATGGCTCGGGTGATATTTTAAACAGCGGGCTGTGGTGGCTGGCGACTGGTGGACCGCCATTTTTAGCCGCTTCAAAGTCCGCTCTCGGCGTGCCGCCCACGCTAAAGTACACGCTGGGAATGTAGGGGTCGGTGGTGAAAAATCCGAAATCCTCGGCGCCCATACCTCCCCCTTCTCGCGGTGCCAGCAGCATCTCTTCGCCCATCTGCTCAACGAGTACGCCGCGCACGTGACGCGCCATCGCTTTATCGTTGAAGGTCGGTGGATAGGAAAACTCACTCACCACCACATCGGGCAACTTGTCCTCGGGCATACCCGCCGTACGAGCAGTGCCTTTGGCAACGCGGACAATTGCGCTTAGCAACTGGTGACGCACGCGAGGATTGAGACTCCGCACAGTGAGCTGTAGGTCGGCGCGATTGGAGATGATGTTGTGTTTGGTGCCGGCGTGAAACGCGCCCACCGTGATCACCGCCGAATCGCGAGGCGCGATCTCACGGCTGACAATGGTTTGGAGATTCAGCACGATCTGCGATGCGATGACCACCGGGTCTTTGCCTTGGTGGGGAGAGGCGCCGTGCGCCCCGATACCGTGCACCGTAATGTCTACGGTGTCAGCACCGGCATACGGAGAGCCTTCGGATACGGTCACTTTACCCGCTTCTGAATTCGCATCCACGTGAAACGCCAACGCATAGTCCGGTTGGCCGAAACGGTCCCAGATATTGTCCGCCATCATAGCCGAGGCGCCGGGACCACGTTCTTCGGCCGGTTGTCCGATTAGCATGAGTGTGCCAGACCACGCGTCTTTATTTTTGGCCATATAGCGTGCGGTGCCGACCAGCGCGGTGATGTGCACATCGTGACCGCAGGCATGCATGACGCCGACTTCATTACCGTCCCAATCAATTTGGGTCGCCGTGGACGCGTTGGGTAAACCAGAGGCTTCAACAACCGGGAGACCGTCCATGTCCGCTCGCACCATGACCATGGGCCCTTTGCCGTTTTTCATGATCGCAACGATGCCCGTGCCCCCAATGTTCTCGGCGACGGTGAAGCCCGCGCTACGCAGTTCTTTGGAGAGGCGCGCGGCGGTTTTATGCTCCATGAGTGAGAGTTCTGGGTTGCGATGGAAGTGATCCCAAAGTGCCGCAAGATGATTGTCGTAGTCGCTGGCAATCGCCTGTGTGTAGTCGATGGCCTGCGCAGGCAGGGTGAGAACCGCAAATAAGGCGGCCAACGAACTCAGTAAACGTGGCATGGTGTTAGATCCTTAGAAGCGCATAGAACGAAAAAAGCCCGCATCATCGAAGACGCGGGCTCTAGATTAGCACGTCTGAGCGCGGCCGCCGCAACCCCCTAAGAGCGCGGATGGCGGGCATCGTCTCGTCGTCAAAGTGGGGCGAAAACGGATTCTTCAGCCCGCCACACCAGGCGATGTGCGTTGATTAGCGTGCCGAATGGTTACCGGCGGCGAGTCGTTCCGATCAGCCCCAGGCCAAGCCCCATCAGCAGCAGAATCGATGGCTCGCTGACACTCATTACGTCGCCGTTGATAATGAGGTTTCGAAACGCGAAGGCCTCGCTACCGCCATTGGCTGACGCGGTTAGAAAAATCGACAGCGATGAGCCCGTGCCATCGATCAGACCAGAGAAATTAAGGAACGCGTTGCTCAACGACAGACCTTCAACAGTAAGCGGGTCATTGAGCGTAAAGGTATCGCCGTCTTCGAGCGTGTAGTCTTGGCTCAAGGCCTCATCGGTAATGCCCTCAAACAACATGATTTCGGCACCGCCATCGATGGAGTAACTCCAACTGAAAAAGTCAGAGTTTTCAAAATCGCCCATAGCGGCCATGTCGATCGACATCGACAGATTGCCGGCACCATTGATGTCAAACACCCATTCGGCAGTGACCGGCGCGTTGTTGTCCGAATTGACGGTATCCACCACACCAAAAAACGTGTCCATGTCATCCGCGCCGATAATGCCCTGTGTGTCGGGTGGGAACGAGCCATTGCTATCGTCGACGACGGCAAACGGAATGGACGCTGAGACGCCGCGTTGATAAATCTGGAAACCATCGCCGGCTGAGCCAAAGGCGTCGGTCCATGGGTTGTTGTATTCAGTCAGGTTCTGGCTGCCGCTGTTAACTAAGTCAAATGCGATAATGTCGGCGTTGGTGGTGCCAAGTGCTGATGCGGCAAGTGCCACAAGACCGGCGCGGACGAATGTCTGAACAGGCATGATGGAATCCTTAATCATTGAGTGCGAATCGGTGTCGATGAGGCGCGGACACGGGCCGCTGCCGTTTGACTTAATCTATTCAACAATTGTGCCAATCAGATATTCCTAACCTATTCAGTACACTAGTCAATCTGACGTGCGGGGCGCCGGGGAAAATGTAAAAGCAATCGACAAATTACGGGCTTGTATTTGTGCGTGAGAGGCGAATTGGTGATGGCGCTCTTCGATCGACTGGGCGAGCGAGCGGCCACGCGCGCGAGCGGTTCTACCGGCGTCGCCGTCTGCGTAAGTGCCGAGTCTTATATAAGCTATAAAACACGGCAAGCGGCCAGCAAAAAAACAGCAACAGGAAAAACAAAAGAAAGGAGAACGGGCGTTCGCCTCGTCGTATGGGCATGCCGTAGCGACGGCTGGCGGGCTCGTAGCCCCGCAGCTCCGCGATGGCCGCTTGTTTGAGCAGATTGAGCTGTCCGCTGGCGACGGGGGCTGAGCAATAGCTGCACCGCGGTATGTCCTCATCCGCCAGCGATACGCGAAGACCCACCGGTGCACCGCACGACTCGCAGGCGTCGACCATGACGTATTCGTCGTCAAGTCGACCGTCGGTAATCGTGTCGGTCTTTTTGTTCCACACGTAAAACCCCAACCCACGGGTGTTCAGCAACGTGACGGCTCGTTTGAGTTGTTCGCGTGTGATGTCGCTGTTATCAATCAGCTCGGCTACTTTGATCGATGTGTTGCGATACAGGATGCGCCAAACCGATAACGTGCGCTTTTCGACTTGCCGCACGCGTGCACCGATAAACCAAATTAAAACCGGCGCGATAAACAGAGTAAACGAAAGCGGATGTGTCCGGCCTAGGCTTAGTGCATCGGTAAGGACCAGCACCAAGGCCACGAACGAACCGATCGCACCGATCCGAATAAACCAGTCGTCGATGTGGAAAAAATTGTAGTTTGAATCCGGGGCGGTCACTGCCGTTCCATTTGTCGTGCCGATCAACACAGCATACACGGGATGATCGGATGGCCAAACACTTTACAGTGGTCAAGTTGTTGAATTAACAATTTATATTCGACCGCGTTAAGCGGATCTGTGACGGCAAGGCCTCCACGTATTACGTCAACTTCACCCGTGTGACGCGCAAACAGGCTACACTCTTTCCAGTGCGCAGTGTGTCTGAAGCACGCGATCGAGGCGCATGGCAAGCCGCTCGGTATTGGACGCCAACGCGATTTGACAACGGCCAACTTTAACAGACCGCGCTAATCAAAAGAGCTGATGGACACGACCATGACACAACAACACTTCGAGCAATACGTTTTCGACCGTCAGTCTTTCACGCTCACGCGCGCGGGCCAACCCGTTGAGCTGCGCCCAAAGACCATCGAATTGCTAAGCGTGCTCATTGAAAACCGGCGTCGAGTGATGAGCAAGCAGGCACTCATTCGCTGCCTCTGGCATACCGAGCATGTCACCGATCAAAGTGTGTTTCAGGCCATGAGCGAACTCCGCGCCGCACTCAAACCGCTCGACGCCATTCGCACGTTTCCCAATCGTGGCTATCGATGGGTGCTCCCAATTGAGACCGTTTCTTCCAAGGCGGCCACCCGAACTGGCCGTCGACCAACATGGTGGGCGGCGGCGGCAGTTGTGCTGGTTATGGGCGCCGTGGCCGCTTGGGTTCGTCCGATAGCGACCCACCACGCTGGCACGCCAAGCGTCTCGGCTCACACGTTACCGGCGCTTGCCGCCTTCAGTGAAGGCGCGGCGGCACTCCAGCGTGGTGATACGGCTCGAGCCCGGGCACTACTAACAATGAGTGTTGATGAGCGCCCTGATTTTGCTGAGGCGAGGCTTCTGCTAGCGGAAGCTACGCTGGCACATGGCGATGCGTTACAGGCCCGCCAGCAGGCTGGCAATGTGCTCAACGGTTTATCAAATGCCGATGTCTATGCACTGGTCACCGCCATGGATTTGATCAGTCGAGCGGATCAGCAACTTGGTCAGCTTCATTCGGCGCTCGAGTGGGCGGTGCGCGCGGCCGACCAAGCACAAGTGAATGGATATGAATGCACCGCGGCAGATCTGCAGGATCGAGTGCGCTTGCTCGTGCACGATCAAACCGAACGCGAGGCGCAGGCCAGTCCAGTATTGACCTCACCGTTGGCGCTTGCCTTCCTCCATCGCTGGCAGGAAACCGACGAGTCGACCGACACCCCTGAGCGGGACCCATTGTGGTCAGATGCTCGCGACACGCCGCATGAGTCGCTGGCCCAATTCTCTGAGCTGCCGTCGGCCAAGCGACCGGCGCACTGTGACCGTTATCGCGGCGAAACCAGTGACGTGGGGGCTCAGCCCACATCCATCACAGTGCTGCAGGCAGACTTGGCCCCCTATCCACGCCCTGTTGGTTAGTGTCATCGGGCGCTTTGCCTGTCTCGGTGTGTCTCGCCGGGCAGATCGCCACGGGACCGGCTTCGGGTTCAAGACCGATCGATTAACCTAAGCGACTGATTTGAGATCATTTTAGGTCGACTTACGCCAGAAAACCCGTTTTTTTGCTGGCGTTTCGCGTCTACTTCGTTGTTCAACCAACGGAGGTAACCCCATCATGTATCGATCCTTTTTTTTCGTGCTCGCGCTCGTGCTGTGTAGCACGCCAACCACCGCGTCCGATGCGATTCGAGCCGCCGTCGAAAAACGCCAGCCCAATGCGCAGGATGTCACCATTCGCCCGACGCCCATACCTGGCGTGAGTGAAGTGAGTATCGGTATGCAGGTGCTGTATATGTCCGAAGACGGTGCGTTCGCGTTAGCGGGACCTTTGTTGTCGCTGGCCGATGGTGCGAATCTCACTGAACAACGACTGGCGCAGGCGCGCCAAGCAGCGCTCGATCGCAGCACAGTATCGATGTTTCATTATCCCGCTGACACGCCGAAACACTCGGTAACCGTCTTTACCGACATCGACTGCCCGCACTGTCGCCGCTTTCACAATGAAGTGCCCGCCATGCAGGCGGCCGGTATCGACATTCGATATGTGTTGTTGCCTCGAGCGGGTAAGGGTTCAGCGTCCTATCAAAAGAGCATTAATGCGGCCTGCGCTGCCGACCCTGAAGCGAGTATTACGCGCGCCATGACCGGCAAGCAGCCAGCTGAGGCGACATGTTCACACCCCATTGATGGGCACTTGGCGTTGTCACGTGCACTGAATGTCAGCAGCACGCCGAGTATTGTTATGGATGACGGACAGCTTATTTTGGGTTATCACAACGCCGAACGCTTGCTTAAGGTCATTGCTCAACGCAAGGTGAAATGACGCGACCGGGCCGATTGTCCAACCAGTCTGCCAGTTTTTTATGCGCGTTCGTGCGCGTAGTGGCGCTCGAGCTCGATGAGTTTTTGCTTGCGCCACAGCCCGCCGCCATAGCCGGTGAGCGAACCGTCGGCACCGATAACCCGGTGGCATGGGATGAGCAGTGAGATTTGATTGGCGCCATTTGCCCGCGCGACTGCGCGCACGGCATTGGGATTGCCGATTCCGGCCGCGAGCTGGCCGTAGCTGCGTGTCTCGCCGGCTGGAATCGCGCGCAGCGCATCCCACACGCTGCGTGTGAACGCGCTGCCGTGGTATGCCAAACGCACCGAAAACTCAGCGCTTCGCTTGTCAAAGTAATGACCAAGCTGGCGCTCAACCTCATCGGTCAGCGCAAAGCGACCGATACCCAATTGGCCTTTGACTTTTTTACTCAGTTTGCCGAGTTCGGTTGGGAGCGCTTTGCGATCAACAAACTCTAACAAGTGGAGCGCCTGTCTATCGCATACTGCAATCATCGGGCCGAGCGGCGAGTCCAGCCAATCCGCCCGAAGCGCGCTGCCGCTGAGGTCAGACGGTGCGTGACCAAGCAGTCGTGTAAAGGCCGCGCGAAAAGCGCTTGACGATTCGAACCCGGCCGAGAGCTGTGCGTCCGTCACGCTACCGCCCGTGCTTAAGGTGTCAAAACCTTCGCGCAGTCGTGTGTGACGCGCGAGTTCTAAAAAGGTCATGCCAAAATATCGCTTAAACAGGCGGCGCACTGTGGAGGGATCGAATCCCATCGTTTGTATATCGCGCTCTTTAAATCGTCGCGCCGGTTCGGCTTTGAGCGCGGCGAGCAGCGTGTCGATGGCGGGCTCTTGCGCGGCCTCGTGTCCCAGCGGCAGGCAACGCTTACAGGGGCGAAAACCGGCTTGCACACACGCGGTGGGGCTCTCATAAAACGTGCAGTTGACCGAGTGTGGTTTGCGCGCGGCACAGGTGAGCCGACAAAAAATACCGGTGGTGGTCACCCCCACAAACGCGACGCCCTCATAGCGCGTGTCGCGCTTAATGAGCGCCTGGTAGAGCGTATCGTGATCGGGAAGTTCAAACAGCATGCGAACAGTATAGAAGGAATGAGCCACACGGATCGTCGATTTTCGAGCAAGTAATTCGATGATGTTGACGTACGCGACGGTCTTTTGTCATCGCATTGGCGAGCGTGTTTCGGTTTTTAACGAGAACGAGGTCAGCGTGTGGTGGCCACTTCTGCATGCGCGCACTTCGCGTCGTGGTAAACGATGCGTTCTGACCGTCTCTCACATCGGTTGCGCGCCGGGGGGGGGTCTCGGCGCCACCGCCCGGCAACACCAAACCGCAGGGCATGCTGGCAGAGAAATTAACATAATGACAAGGCAGCGCCGGGCGAATCCACAGGCGAGGCCAATCGGCGGGCATAGCGCGGTGAATGTGTTTGCACTGGCCGCTCGGTGACGGTTGTGAACACTATGTGAATGCGAATTATTCTTGTTAACGCATCACTGCACCGGTATGCTCTGTGATCACAACACGGGTCCCATCGCCGTTACAACTATATAAAGAGGCGTGGGAATAAAAAGAGAGGTACCCATCCATGAGCATTCGCAAACTACAGGCCTTCGCTTGCGCCTTATTTCTTGCGGCCGTCGGCCCACAGTCTGGTGCTGCCACCGTTCAAATTAATCTTGAGGGAGCTGGCGGTACAGTGACCGGTGCCGGATCTGCCGGTTTGCAATCGTTGTTCGATGACACGTTGTTCAGCGGCATGTTCATTATTCGAAACTTCGACCCAACCGGCTTTACCGGTACAGTGAGTTTTGATCGACAAACCAGTGATGCCGGTGTCGAGTTTTTACTCCACCTGAGCACTCTCGAAAGCCTTGAAGCGGCGATTTTTCGTACAGGTCCAACATCGCGCAGCGATGAAATCGGTTTTCCGAATGGCCAAATATTACTGCCGCGCACAGCGCAGTACACCGACTTAGGTGGCAATACCGGCTTTTTTGGCGCGGGTAGCGTGTCGTTTATCGATGGTGTGTTAGTGGGTTTCGAATACGTTATCGGACCCGAAGCTCTGTCGAGCTACGATTTTCTCTTTCAAGGTGCCGGCTTGGACGTCAGTCTGGAAGAGATTGTCATCAGCAGTGGCATCATATCGATCGGCTCCGAGTTCATACTCGACGGTGCCGACCCAAATGCCGACACGCCGTATGGTCTGAATACGAACGGCTATCTAACGCCGCTGACCGACAACACTACCACCCGTTTTGAAGCGAGCGATCCAGGATTGTGTACGCAAATCTATATCGGCGATTTCTGTCTTGGCATCGACGATCCGCTCAATAACGTTGCGGGTCTCAACCCGTTTGTCGAGGGCGATGATCTGTATCTATACGAACTCGGTGGCTTAAGCGGCGACATAGCAGTGGTACCGATTCCGGGTGCTGTTTGGCTGTTTGGAAGTGGCCTGTTCGCATTGCTCTTTGGTGCACGGCGACGCGCGTAATGGCCTTGCGCCACTGACCCCGGTGTTGGGTTTTCACCTTCCGTTCACTGGCCGATAGTGTGTGTGAAACGCATGGTCAATGGCTTGCGCCGCGTTGTGCGTTAAGCTTGTCAGATGCGAATAATTCTCATTGCTAATATAGTCGAGAGTCGCTAGACTCAGTCCGCGCAGATTGTCGGACAATGCGTTTTTACGTGTCTCGGTCTGCGACGAATTACTCGAAAAAGTAAATGAACGGCAAGTACGCCGTTTCGACACGCCGGTACTGGCGAAAAAATGGAATAGGGGAGACTTCTTATGTTAACTCGCTTTATCGCAAGCGCGATGTTGGGGGCACTGCTTTTTGTGGCTCCGGCACACGCGCAAAATAGCGCCGTGATTAATTTCACGACAAATCTGGCCCCTGGAGGCTACTCGGGTGTTGATGACGTCAACCCCTTCATTGCCGGCACGGAACTGAACGATTTGTTGAACGGGGTGTTCGGTCCTGGCGCCAGCGCTGATTGGCTGCGCTTCAACGGCCAAATCATCATTAAGAATTTCACGGGAGATGGCACCTATACCATCACCCCTGACGGCTTAGGCGACGGTGGTATTTTTCTCCATTCGCCTTTGCTGAATCGACTGGAGACGTCAACTTGGCGTACCGAAGGCTCGCTGTCTTCGGCAAGCATCACCGCGGGGGGTGGCGTGTTTGACGGCGACCCAACGACCCAACGCGATGACATTTACCTGCCGGACTTTACACCGAACGGCACGGCCATTGTCACGATCAGCGGTAACCAAGTCACGGTCGACTATGATCTGGACTTTAAAACGCTGGGCGCTGCCAACGCGATCTTCCTTCGCGACGGGGTGACGCCAACGGCGTTGTCCGATCGATTGGACGCCGCCAATGCACGCTTTGATACGTTGACGATCGACGGAACCGGCACGGCGGTAACCACATCGGCAACAATCGGCGTGAACGACGGTGAAATTCCCTTCGGCGTGTATTTTAATCTCGATTCGTTTTTGAGCGGCAACTTGTCGAATACCCTTTCGGATTTGGATTTCTTCGGCGCTGGTCAAGGCATGCTGACCCGAGAAATCATTCGCAACGAACTAGCGGTCAACAACATCACCACAAACGGTCAAGGCGGTGATCCGCTTCCGGATCCGTTTGCGGATGAGTCAGGTACCGTGACCTTCTTTGATCTGAACGGCGGCGCCGACTTTGATACAACGGTGTCGGTCGTGCCGCGTGACAGTGCGGTGATCAACTTTACGACCAACTTGCCACCCGGCGGTTACACGGGCGTCGATGATCTTAACCCGTTCATTGCGGGTACCGAATTTAACGACCTCATCAACGGCGTGTTCGGCCCAGGTGCTTCGCCTGATTGGCTGCGCTTCAATGGTCAGATTGTGCTAAACAACTTTGTCGGTGACGGTGTGTACACCGTGACCCCAGACGGGACCGGCGATGGCGGCATCTTCTTGCACTCACCGCTTCTGAACCGCCTCGAAACGTCGACGTGGCGTACTGAAGGACCGCTCTCACCGGCCAGCATTGTCGATGGCGCGGGTGTATTTGATGGTGATCCCACTACGGTGCGCGATGACATTTATCTGCCTGACTACACGCCGAACGGTACATTCACCGTGACGATCAGCGGCGACGATGTCACGATCGATTATCTGATCGACTTTAATACTCTGCCGCCTTCGAACTCGATCTTCCTGCGCGATGGGGTTACTCCCACCGAACTGTCGGAACGACTCGACGACGCCAACGCGCGCTTTGAATCGATTTCAATCACCGGCACGGGCACAGCGGTCACCACAGTGGCAACCGAAGGCGTCGACGATGGTGACATTCCGTTTGGGGTGTACTTCAACTTCGACAGCTTCCTAAATGGCAACCTGTCGAACACCGTGTCCGATCTGGACTTCTTTGGTCCCGGCCAAGGTGCATTGACCCGCGGCATTATTCGCAACGAACTCGCTGTGAATAACATCTCGATCGACGGCCTGGGCGGTGAACCGCTGAGTGATCCGTTCGAGGGTCAAGATGGCACCGTGACATTCTTCGATTTGAACGGCGGGGCCGATTTCACGACTAACGTGTCTGTTGTGCCGCGCGATACGGCCGTGATTAACTTTACGACCGCATTGGGACCGGGTAACTACTCCGGCGTGGCGGCACTGGATCCGTTTATTCCAGGCACCGAGTTCAACGATTTGATCAACGGTGTGTTTGGCCCGGGTGCCTCACCTGACTGGCTGCGATTCAATGGGCAGATTGTGCTCAACAACTTTATCGGCGATGGCACGTACGTGGTGACACCCGATGGCGTTGGCAACGGCGGTATCTTCTTGCACTCGCCGCTGTTGAACCGAATCGAGACCTCCACGTGGCGTACCGAAGGACCGCTCACGGCCGCGAGTCTCGCCGAGGGTGCGGGTGTGTTCGATGGTGATCCCACCACGGTGCGCGACGACATTTATCTGCCCGATTTGACGCCCAATGGCGTGATAACCGTGACGATTGCTGGCGATGACGTGAACATTAACTATGTACTCGACTTCACCACACTCGATCCAACCAATGCGGTATTCCTACGCGATGGTGTGACGCCCACCGACTTGTTTGATCGTTTGGACGAGGCGAACGCTAAGTTTGAACTGATTGGAGTTGACGGTGGTGGCACCGCTGTGACCACGACGGCGACTGCCAATGTGGATGATCAGGACATTCCGTATGGCGTGTACTTCAACTTCGAGAGCTTCCTCAACGGCAACCTGTCGAACACCGTGTCGGATCTTGATTTCTTCGGCATGGGCCAGGGTGCGTTGACGCGCGGCATCATTCGTAACGAAGTCGCTGCGGGCAACGTGTCGATCGACGGTTTGGGCGGCGATCCGTTGCCGGATCCGTTCGCTGCTGAAGAGGGCACGGTGACGTTCTTTGATTTGAACGGCGGCGCGGATTTGTCCACCACCGTATCGGTGGTGCCGGATCCGGACACCGATGGTGATGACGTCAATGACAGTATCGACAATTGCACGCTCGTGGCGAACCCCACGCAGCTCGATACCGACGGTGACCGTATCGGTAACCGCTGCGATGCGGACTTCAACCAGGATTGCATTGTGAACTTCCTGGATCTGTCTATCTTCAGCGACCTGTTCTTGGGCACTGGTAATGCCGGCGACCTCAATGAGGACGGCGTGACTAACTTCCTCGATTTGGCGTTGTTCCAGGATTTGTTCCTGCTGGCGCCCGGGCCGAGCAATCTTAGCTCTTGCGGTACGTAATCGAGCGTTATTGGTAGACCTCTGGAGGCGATAGCGCCTCGCAAGTAAGAAGCCCCGGCTGCATGGCCGGGGCTTTTTTTGTGCGGCTATGGGTGCGCCGCCTTCCACTGGTCGAGTGTTGCCCTTGAGTTAAAAGAGAGCGAAGTGACGGTTGCGCTGCGCTCGGATTAGACTTTTTTGCGGGGACGTTTGCGCAACCGATTGTTTTCCAACCGCTCCTCGCGCATGCGTTTTTTCGTCGCAGCAAACGAACAAATCGGGCACTCGGCCAACTCGTGAAAACGGGCCGGGCAGTATTCGCGACCAAAAAAGATGATCTGCAGATGCAATTTGTTCCAGCGGTCTTTGGGAAACAGGCGCTTGAGGTCTCGCTCGGTTTTGGTCACGTTACTGCCGTCGGACAAGCCCCAGCGAGCCGCCAGCCGATGGATGTGTGTATCGACCGGAAAAGCCGGCACGCCAAAGGCCTGCGACATCACGACCGATGCGGTCTTGTGACCCACGCCGGGCAGTGCCTCGAGAGCCTCAAAGCTGTTGGGGACCTCGCCGCCGTTGTCGACCAACATCTCCGATAGCCTCTGAATGTTCTTGGACTTCTGAGGTGCGAGACCCAGTTGTCGTATATAACCCAGAATGCGTTTGGCGGATAACTCCGCCATGGCCTTGGGTGTGGGTGCGGCGTTAAACAAAGCCGGCGTGACCTCGTTCACTTTCTTGTCCGTTGTTTGCGCGGACAGCAGAACCGCAATGAGCAGTTCAAAGTGGTTTCGGTGATCGAGTGGCACTGGGGTTTTGGGGTACAACTCCTCAAGCAAAGTGGCGATTCGTTCGGCTTTTTCGCTGCGTCGCATTGGCGGCTACCTCAGTCCCGTGTTACGGACGCACCAGCAACTTGCCTGGGTTCATAAGCCCTTTGGGATCGAGCGCCTGCTTGATTGACTGCATCAACGCCAGTTCAACCGGATCTTTGCGTGCGGCTAGCTCATCGCGCTTGAGCACACCGATGCCGTGCTCCGCCGAAATAGAACCGTCGTGGTCGATCACAACATCGTGAATTCGATGGGTTAGATCATCGGCTTGAGCACGCCACGACGTCGCGTCCATGTCGAGCGGGCCGAGTACGTCGTAGTGCAGATTGCCATCACCCATATGTCCGAACGCGATTGGACGAGCGCCTGGTACGGAGTGTTCGACACAGGCGTCGGCGGCAATCAAAAACGCTGGGATCGCGTGAACCGGGACAGAGATATCGCACTTTAAGCAATGGGTGGGATCTTTTTTCATTGACGCACTCGCGCTGAAGCGCAGTTGCCAAAGGGCGTCGGCATCGGCGGGCGTTGTTGCCGTTAAGCCATCGAGTGCTAAATGCGTTTGCAGCGCCTCTTGCAGGAACTGATCCGCAATGGCGTTCAATGCGGTGGCCTGGTTCGCGGTCATTTCAATGAGGGCATAAAATTGACCCGCTTTGATCGAAGGCCGAACGTGAGTCGGAAACGCGTTGACGATCAGATCGAGCGTGTCGTCGCTCAATAGCTCAAACGCACTGAGCTGTTCATGACTCATCGATTTAGCCACACCCAGTAACGACACAGCTGCATCGGCAGACGGTAGCGCCAAGAGTATCGTGACGCTGTGGGCGGGCTGTGGCGAGAGTTTGAGTACCGCTGCGGTGATGACACCGAGCGTGCCCTCGCCGCCGATCAGCAACTGTTTCAAATCGTAGCCAACGTTGTTCTTACGCAGCGTATTGAGACCATGCCAAATACGTCCGTCAGGCAGCACCGCCTCAATGCCGAGGCACAAGTCGCGGGCGTTGCCGTATCGAACGACGTGCAGGCCCCCCGCATTGGTGGATAACGCGCCGCCGATTTGGCAGCGATTCTCTGATCCAAATGACAAAGGCAACAAACGCCCCATGTCGGACGCGGCACGCTGCGCGTGGGCGAGGGTGACCCCGGCTTCCACGGTGAGCGTGTCGTTGCCAGCAGAACGGTCGCGAATGGCGGTGAGACGCTCGGTACTAATGAGTACGTCGCCCTGTGGAATCTGGCCACCCACCAAGCCCGTATTGCCGCCTTGCGGCACCATACTGATGTCGTGCTGATAGGCAAACGCCATGATGTCGCTCAATGCACGAGTGCTAGCGGGTTTGACAATGAGCGGCGTCGTGCCATGCCACCGACCGCGCCATTCCTCGAGATACCGCGACTGATCCGCATCGAGCACTATCGCGTCCGGGCCAGCGATCCGTTTGAGATGTTCAAGTGCCTGTTCGTCAAACATGCGGCCACTATCGAGCATTTTGGCGGCGGGGTCCAGGTGCGCCGGGTCTCTGCGTCCAGCGACGATTACCGATGCGGCACCAGCGGTTCAATGATTAAATACTGCACCGTGGTCGTGCCCACGTTTTCAACTTCGTGCCACGCTGTGCCGTCGCTTGAGAAATAGCTGTGGTCAGCAAGCGTAACGTCTCGAGTGCCTTGTGCATCGGTCAAACGCATCCGCCCACCCGACAGGGCATAGCCAAAATGCGGGGGATGGTAGTGGCGTTCATGACCGACACCTGGCGGAAACGTACAGCGTAATACACGCTGGTATTCGGTGAGGCTCAGCTGCTCACAGACCGGCGCGCCGCGCCAGCCGGCGGCGAGCGGATCGGGCAGATTAAGAGGGTTGCCGGAGGGGGCTTCTGGGGACTGTGTTGTACACGCAGCGAGTGCAACAAGTGCCGTCCCTGCGCAGATTGGAATTCGAAACATAGCGCTCAGGTACCACGATAAAAACGAACGTGGAGCCTAACAAACGCAGCAGGTCCTTGTCTGCGTTGAGCAAAAAAAAGGGCGCCTGATAACCAGGCGCCCTTTTTCGTTACGCGCGTAGACGCGCTTAGTTGCTGGCGCAGCTGGCCAGTGCACTCGGTCCTGGTGCTTCCAGGAACTGACTGGTCATGTACGCGTAGTCAAGGAAGTTGGCCGCGCCATCTCCATTGAAGTCATTGTCAGCGTCGGTGGTGTTAAACACCGTTGAGAACGCCTGAATGTCGGTGAAGTTGACGATGCAGTCATTATTGGTGTCCGCATCACACGCGTTGCCGAAGCCATCACCGTTGCTGTCGATCTGATCGGCATTGGCTACGTTGGTGCAGTTGTCCACATCATCACCGACACCGTCACCGTCACTGTCGACGGCTGTGTCGGCGAGTGCTGGAATCAGGCACCACTCGTTCAGCGTACCGGTGTCGATACCGGCGTTGTCCGAAACGTTCAGTGTCCAAGTGCCGGCCAGATCCAGTCCGTTAAACGCGGAGAGTGGGTTGTTCGGACTCAAGACACCCGTGAGGGCTGGCCCCGGTGCACACTCGTTCTCAACCGGTGTGGCACTGTCGTCATCCAGCGTGGCATCGACGTCATTGTTGCTGCAGCCAAAGCCCGAGGCCGGGACGCCGGGACGGTCAACCATGACCACAGAAGTACCGGAGTCTTCGTGCGTCAGCGTGAAGATGAGGTCGCCAACATAGGTATGGGTCGCGTTGAGGCTCACATTGAGATCCTCGATCTCGCCACCCAAACCGACGGTGGTTGCACTGTCGAGGCCCGCCGCTGAGTTATCCGGAATGGCCTGACCAGAATTTACACACACAATGTTCTGTGTCGTAAACGAGAACCCGGCTGTTGGGGTGTTGATGCCGCAAATGTTCGCAGCACGCACGCGCCAGTAGTAGGTCGTTTGTGGCGACAGGCTAGCGGGGAGTGTGTAGCTCGTGCCGGCCACTTGGTCCACGGCGATCATGTTGTTAAACGCTGCATCCGTAGCGATCTCGATCGTGTAGGTGGACGCTTGACTGCTTGCCGCCCAGGCAAACGTTGGCGACGAAGGCTGTTCAGTCGCGCCATTGGCGGGCGTCAGCAAGGTTGTGGCACCCGGCGTCGAGGTGGCTACCGACAGCACCAACTGCACGGCACGGTCCTTCGCGCCCGAAGTGCCGGTAACATCCAAGTTATAGGTGCCAGCCGGTCCGGCTGCGGTGTTACCGATGGTCAGGTTGGAGCTTCCCTCCGGAGTCACGGGATTGGTGCTGAAGGTGGAGGTCATGCCCGCCGGCACGCCGTCGACCGACAGAGTGACCGGATCGGAGAAGCCCAGAGCCTGGCCGATATCGATACCGTAAACGGCCGTATCGGGTGCGCACACTTCCTGGATGGAATTGTCGCTGCCCAAGAAGAAGTCGGGCTCGAATACGTCTTCATCGAAGAACACGTTGGGGTCTGCATGACCGCTGTTGACGGTGCGGTCGTCTGCCCACTGCAAGTACACCGACGATGCGGTTTGTATCTGCTGGTCGTAGTCACCGTGGTAGCAGGCCGCCAAGCCTGGATCAATATAGACCGGTGATGATTCATCCGAAATTCGGACGTTTGGACCAAATGAGGCACCACCGTCTTCAGACATGACCGAGTAGTAGTCGAAGAACAGGTTATTCGCTTCGTCGAGGCGACGATCGTACCAGGCAATCACGATGCGGCCGGTTGGGCCGGCGCTGATGCTTGGGAAAAACTGATCGGTGGTGGTGGCGTCGTCATTCACACGCACTTCGGGCAACCAGGTGGCGCCCATGTCGGTGGACCGGCGATAGTAAACGTCAATCACATCCCCGACGTCGCGACCATCCGGGTCATAGGTGTACACGGCGTGCAAATCGCCGTTGGGTGTGACCGCGATCTGTGGTGAGGACAAATAACGAATGTTGCCATTGAGTGCCGGGCGACCGCAGTTGCCGGTTGGGCCTGACGCATAGGGGTTAACCACGCCGGTCACCGGATTGGTGACCCGTGTGAACGTGTCGCCCCCATCGTCTGAGCGCGCAATCTCGATGTCCATCGGTCCACTGAAGAACGGGTTCCATCGCACCCAGGCCACGTAGAGTCGACCGTCGGTGGTGATAATGGGATAGGCGCCTTGCGTGTCGGAGCCTGCGTCGCTCAGCGGTACGGGTGTGGACCAGTTGAGGCCGTCGTCACTGTAGGTCGCGTAGATACGAGCGTCGTCAAAATTGATCCATACCAGGTGCATTCGACCGTAGTAATCGCTGCTCACTGTGTTGTCGATGGCCAGTAATTCCTTATCGTCTGAGCCACCGACATGTCCCAGCGAACGCAGCGTGAATGTTTGGCAGTCGTCCGTCGAACGATACACACCCAGCCCGTCACTGTGCAGCGTGGCCAGATAGAAATTACCGTCGGCGCGACGCCACTGCATGCTCGGATCGCCGAAGCTGTTCGCGTCAAAGGCACCATTGTCGTCAAACGACGCACCGCCATCGGTCGAGCGCGAAAAGCCCGTGAAGCCGCCACCGGCGACCACGCCGCTCCAGGCATCGTTATAGCCAGAGCAGATCGTGCCGGTGTTTTCATTGAGCGCGATCGACGTTTCGTTTTGTGTTTGGGTGGCACCAGATTCACCGGTGTCGTCGTTCACTTCAACATCGGTACCCGGAATGCGGTTCGTGACGCGCTCCGGATCGTAATACTCCGACTCGACGCCGCCAAACTCGCTGGTGCGATCGCACAGCACTAACAATTTGTTAAGCAGAGCGTCCATGCGCGGACGCTTCTTGGTGTCGTCGAGCATCGCACAGCGGCTGCTGAGCTCCTTCGACGACATTTTGGTCGTTGCCTTTTTGGTGTCTGACGCCGCGATGGCGCTAGAACTGAAAAGACCGGCGATGACTATCGCGCTGATCAGTTTAAACGTGTTCATAACGATCCCCCGTTGGCAATGAATGCCGAGCCAGTCGCCTCATGTGAAGGCGGCTCGTTAGTCTCGGTAGTCGTGTGCGTATCCCTACACCAACAAAACGCATGAAACGCCTCCGCACGGTTGTCGCTATGTTCTAGACGCCGATTGGTCGGTCGCGTTTATTTGTATTCGTTGGATCGTGATACAGCTGCTGCCAGTGTGATGAAAAAAAGCCTTGCTTATCTTTATATTTGCGTCGAACGTGACGCGTATTCGCGATCCATAGTGGCAAACGTCGCACCGAAGCGCAATTGATAGCTGGGCGAATATGTTAAATGAAAAAGCCGTAGTTCGTGTGTTACCGACGACTTTAATCAAACAGCGATAGATGAATGTTTCCCGCTCTTATACGGTGATGGCATCGGCGCCGAGCGTTTGGCTTTGTTCAACAATGATGTCCCGTAGCCTCTGCACACCCGGGCCGGCGCTTTGAGGTTGCGCCAAAATCAGATAAACCGTGACCAGTCGATCGTTGGGTTCGCTGAGCGCAATGGGCTTGAGTTCGCCACGTGCCAGTTCACCTTGAATTTTGTGTTCTGGAAACCACGCGTAGCCATAACCTCGGCAGACCGCTCCGATCGACGTCGACATGTTGCTCACCGTCCAACGCTGCGCCCCGGTTGACGTTGTCTTGCTCTTGCGGGCGCCATCGGTCTCACGCACAAAAAGATGACGATGGCGGAGCAACTCGTCCGGGCTGATTGCGGTGGTTTTTTGATGAAGCGCGTGATTGGGACTGGCCACCGGCAAAAACCGTAGCGTCATTAGCGCGGTTCCGTAAAACCCCTGCGGAATGTGATTGCTGATTACCATGTCGGCGCGACCGCTGTGCAGTTCTTCGAGCGTACCGCCCATGACCGATTCGACGCATTCGATGTGCGTGTGGGGACTGTGTCGACCAAATTCGGCGAAACAATCGAGCAACAGCCAGACGGGAAAAATCACGTCTGCACTCACACGGATTTCCGCCTCCCAGCCTGCTGACACTTGGCGCGCGGTCTGTTCAAGACGAGCGGCACTTTTAACGAGCGTTTCGGCTCGCTCATACAGCAACTCTCCGGTGGGTGTAAGAACAGCGCGGCGGCCCTCAAGTTTGAACACCGCCACATCGAGCACGGACTCGAGCTTCTTAATCGCATAGGTGACGGTCGACTGACTTTTATTGAGCTGCTCCGCGGCCTGCGCATACCCGCCCGCGTCGACCACAGCGAGCAACGTGCGCCATTGCTCGAGGGAAATGCGGGGTGTTGAGGTTGGTGTCTTGCTCATTATTTTCAATGAATTACGGTGTTTCGGCGGATTAAACAACGAAAAAATAGATAGATATAAGCGAAATATTACTATTTTTAATCATAAAAATAGAAGTTTTAATACACGGGAGGTTACGGCAGACACCGCCACTCGACACCGGCAATGCTCAAGGCCCGATCTCACCACGCAACGCCGCCGCCCGAAAAGGGCAATACGTTCACCGAACCGCATGAGGAACGCACGATGAAACATCTTCTTCTGATTCACACCAGCCTGAATGGCGCCAAGAGTTTGTCGTCGAGTTTGGCCCTGGAGGCGGCCGCATCCTGGACGCGGGCCCACCCCGAGAGCCACATCGAGACGCTGGATTTTGCCGAGACGCCGATTCCGCATCTCACGGCTGACACCTTCGGTGCGTTTGTGACGCCAGACGCCGAACGCAGCGATGAACAGCGAACACGGGTGGCGCTGTCCGATCGACTCGTCGAGCAACTGAAAGCGGCCGATGACATTATTTTGGCGGTGCCGATGTATAACTTCGGCGTGCCCTCTCAGTTGCGTGCGTATTTCGATCACGTGGCGCGCGCGGGCGTCACGTTCCGCTATACGTCCGATGGCCCGGTGGGGTTGCTCGATGACAAGCGCGTGACCGTTATCGCTACGCGCGGTGGGCAATACGAAGGAACGCCACTGGATAACCAAACGAAGTATCTTGAACAGTTCCTCGGCTTCTTAGGCTTAGATAACGTGCGTTTCGTTTACGCCGAGGGCACGGCCATGGGCGATGAGGCACTCGACACCGCCGTGCAGTCCGCGCGCGCATCGATTCACGCACTACACGATTAGTCACTACCACCAATGATCCCCAAAGGAGGAAACACCATGAACACACGCCATGTCACACAGCTAATCCCCTCGATTGAAACGTCTGATGGAGCAGGCGTGAAGCTTCGTCGCAGCCTTGGCGCGGCGCGCGACTTGCGGGTGGATCCTTTTCTGATGCTCGACGAGTTCGGCACCGACAATCCCGACGACTACATCGCGGGTTTCCCGCCGCATCCGCACCGCGGGTTTGAAACGGTGACCTATATGCTCGATGGCCACATGCGCCATGAGGATCATATGGGGAATGTGGGTGAACTCACCGAAGGTGGTGTGCAGTGGATGACCGCGGGCCGCGGTGTGATTCACAGCGAAATGCCTCAGCAAAAAGAGGGCCGTATGCGCGGTTTTCAATTATGGGTGAATTTGCCCGCGGCCGAAAAAATGGTGTCTGCCCAGTATCGCGACATTCCGGCTAATCAAATACCGGTTGATGAATCGACGGATGCGCGTATTAAGGTGATCGCCGGTCAAATCGATCGCACAACCACCTCAACCGAATCCGCCGAGGGCGTTCGCAAGTCGGTGATGGGCCCGGTGGCCGGTCCGATCAACGGACTGACCACCGAGCCATACTTTCTTGATGTGGCTTTGAGCCCTGGCGTGACGTTGGAGCAGCGACTGCCCGCGCAGCACAACGCGTTTGTCTATGCTTATGAAGGTGCGCTCATGATCGATCGTCAGTCGGTGCCGCGACAACAGGCGGCGGTGCTGTCAGCCGGTACGACTGTGCGCGTCGCTAGTGATGCGGGCGCGCGTTTCATATTGTTGGCGGGTAAACCACTCAACGAGCCCATCGCGCAGCGCGGACCGTTTGTCATGAACACCGATAGCGAAATTCGGCAAGCGATCCGCGACTATACGGACGGCGTGCTCACGCAATAACGTCTGGGTGTACCGATGCGGAGAACTCGCCCATAACGCCGAGCGCCTTTGGATGAGGGAACTACGAAGAAGGCGCTCACTTTCTGCTCGGCCTTATTTTGGGTAACGGTTGCCGCCATCCACCTCATTGAGATCGAGATGATTGCGCATGTAGCGATTGCGCGCCTGCCCGGGCGGGTCATAGTCCCAATGCGTGAAGGTACCGAGTCGATTAGCCTGGTCGACCAGTCGACGGCAGGCCTGACTGTGCCGCACGTCGTGTTCAAATTGGGCAAAATCCCACCGCGACCGGACTTCGTTCTCGAACTCGGTCTCTATTTCCGCATGCGCATCGTCCCCGGCTAAGTTGGTCCGTTCATCGGGGTCGGTACGCAGGTTAAACAGCTGTGGCGGGTCGGCCGGGCAAAAACAATATTTATAATCGCCTCGGCGAATCATGACCATTGGTGCTACGGATCCTTCCGCACAATACTCACTGTACGCCGCGCGATCGGTTTCTCGACCCTCGGCTACCGGGATCAACGAATGGCCATCGATCGGGCAAGCCAGCATCGATGGGTCGGCGCCGGCAAGATCCAACAGTGTCGGCAAGATGTCATGACTGGTCACTGGGGTGGCCGTCCTACCGGGCGTCATCGACGGCGTGTTGAGCACCAGCGGAATGCGATTGGAACCTTCGAAGAAGCTCATCTTGTACCACAGTCCCCGCTCACCGAGCATGTCGCCGTGGTCAGAGAGCAGTATGATGTCAGTCGAGTCGGACAGGTCGCAGCGGGCGAGCACATCGAGAATCTCGCCAATTTTCTCGTCCAGATAGCTGACGTTGGCGAAATAGCCCCGGCGCGCGTTGCGCACATCGTTCTCGGTCACATCGAAGCGTGTGTGATCCACCGCATCCATCAGGCGTTGTGAATGCGGGTCCTGATGGTCATAGGCGATTGGCGCTACGCGCGGTAGCGGGATGGTCGCCGGGTCGTACAAATCCCAATATTGACGGCGCGCCACATAGGGATCGTGAGGATGCGTGAAGCTTACGGTAAGGCAAAACGGTCGGGTATCCAGTCGGCGCGCGTACTGATAGAGCTTCAGCTTAGCGTGGTAGGCCACATCGTCATCAAACTCAAGCTGGTTGGAAATTTCTGCAACGCCGGCGTCGGTCACCGAGCCGAGGTTGTGATACCACCAGTCGACCCGTTCCAGCGGTTTGGTCCAGTCCGGTGTCCAGCCAAAATCGGCCGGGTAAATGTCGGTTGTGAGTCGTTCCTCGAAGCCGTGGAGCTGATCGGGCCCAACAAAGTGCATTTTGCCGCTTAAGCTGGTGTGATAGCCCGATGCCCGTAGGTAGTGTGCATAGGTAGGCGTAGCCGCAGTGAATTCCGCCGCGTTGTCGAAAATGCCGTTACGCGACGGCAGCATGCCGGTCATGAAACTGCCGCGCGCCGGTGTGCACAAAGGGCTCGACGAATAGGCTTGGGTAAAGGTCACACCCGTTTTCATTAACGCCCGAATGTTGGGCATGTGCACCGCGTCGATGAGGGGTTCATCGAGGAGCGTACCTGCCATTTGATCGACCATCAAAATCAGTATGTTTCGTTGTGTCATATTGCACTCGCCCAAGAGAGACTCTGATTACTCTATTCCGCCGTTTCGGGCACTGTCCATCCAATTGAGCCGGCCAGTGGTGCAATGGCGACACCGACCGGACCTGAAAATCCCATTATCCATTCGATAAGGCTGTGCCCGGCCTGTGGTCATCAATTCCTCGGTACACACATCGATTCACTCCTTCGCTTAGCGCTGCGTGCTGACTGTTAAGAGGAGTCTTGAGATCTAGGATGCAGGTCGTTGAGGGCGATGTGTTGGATGGTCTTTTACGTTACATTCTGCGTGTCATGACATCGAAGGTTGTAGGCGTGCGCGAATTTGATTACATCGTGGTGGGTGCGGGATCAGCGGGTTGTATTTTGGCCAATCGCCTGACCGAAGACCCAGAGGTGTCGGTGCTGTTGCTCGAGGCGGGCGGCAGCGACCGCAGCATTTTTATTCAAATGCCCACGGCTCTATCGATTCCGATGAACACGGCCGAGTACAACTGGCAATTCGAATCGCTGCCTGAACCGGGCCTCGACGATCGACGCCTACACTGTCCTCGCGGCAAAGTGTTGGGCGGCTCATCGTCGATTAATGGCATGGTCTTTGTGCGAGGCCACGCCGATGATTTTAACGAGTGGGAATCCCTCGGTGCGCGCGATTGGGGATACGCACAGTGTTTGCCCTACTTTAAGAAGCTCGAAACATGGATGAACGGCGCCGATACCTATCGCGGCGGCGATGGGCCAGTGTATGTGAGCAACGGCAACAACCGGCGCAATCCGCTTTACGACGCGTTTATTGAGGCGGGCGTTGAGGCAGGTTATCCGCATACCGCTGACTACAATGGTGCGCAGCAAGAGGGCTTCGGGCCGATGCACATGAATATCCGTAAGGGGATACGGGCCTCCACAGCGAATGCCTACCTCACCCCGGCGCGCGGTCGACCCAATCTCACCGTGATCACGCGAGCGGTAGCACAGCGGATTGTGTTTGAAAAAAAACGCGCCATCGGTGTCGCGTTTCGCCGCCCCACGGGCGTGACCGAAGTGCGAGCGCGTCGAGAGGTGCTGCTGTCGGCGGGTTCCGTTGGGTCGCCTCATTTGCTGCAGGTGTCGGGAGTGGGTCCGGAGGCGGTGTTGCGAGAAGCCGGCATTCCGCTGCAGCATGCACTAGAGGGTGTGGGTCAAAATTTACAGGACCACCTGGAGTTCTATTTTCAGTACCGGTGCAAGCAGCCCATCACGCTTAACGGCCGATTGGATGTCATAAACAAGTTTAAAATCGGTGCCCGGTGGTTTTTCACTAAACGCGGTCTGGGTGGCACCAATCACTTTGAATCCTGCGCGTTTATTCGCTCCAAGGCGGGCGTGGCCTGGCCGGACATTCAATACCACTTTCTGCCCGCCGCTATGCGCTATGACGGTCAGGCGGCGTTTAAGGGGCATGGATTTCAAGTACACGTGGGTCACAACAAGCCGTTTAGTCGCGGATGGCTTCGAGCACGAAGCCCCCGAATCGATGACAAGCCCAATCTGCTGTTCAACTACCTAAATGACGCACGCGATATCGAGGCATTTCGAGCGTGTGTTCGATTGACGCGCGAAATTATCGGACAGTCGGCGTTCGATGCTTATCGCGATGGCGAAATTCAACCGGGCGAGGCGGTGCAAAACGACAGTGAAATCGATGCGTTTGTCCGCGCCCACGTGGAGAGTGCCTATCACCCCTCTTGCACGTGCAAAATGGGCGAAGACGATATGGCGGTAGTGGACTCAACGCTCAACGTTCGTGGCCTCACCGGTATCCGGGTGGTCGACTCATCCGTGTTTCCATCGATCCCCAATGGCAACCTCAATGCGCCGACCATGATGTTGGCTGAGCGTGCGGCCGATCTTATTGGTGGGCAGCCCCTACTGCAGCCACTGGATGCGACGGTGGAGCGCGATCCGCAATGGTCGACGCGCCAGCGTCAGGGTTCGCCCAAACGCATCGTGACCATTTGAGCGACCGACTTTTTTAAGGACGAAACCACATGAACATTGTATTGGCAACATGCCTCAAGCAACCCGACATCTCCGTCAGCGATCAGGTGTTGGCGGACGCCTTGCGGCGAACCGGATGCGATGTGTCGGGGGTGCCGTGGAACGGCGACTGGCAACCGTTTGCTGAGGCGGACGCGGTGATCATTCGTACGACCTGGGATTACTTTGAGTATTACCCTGAGTTTACGCAGTGGCTCGATAAGCTCGTTACTGCTGATCTGTTTGTTGCGAATCCTCTGCCCGTACTGAGATGGAACGCGCACAAACAGTATCTGTTTGATCTGATTGAACGCGGTGCGCCAGTGCTGCCCATGATGGCGGTCGAGCACGATGCGCCGGCGATTGCGCAGCTAACGACAGAGCAAGGGTGGGACAAGGCGGTACTCAAGTGTCTCATTAGCGGCACGGCCCGGGGGTTGAGCCGTTTCCAACCCGCCGATCTCAGTTCGATCGAGCGTGCGCTCGAGGTGGCCAGCCCATGGTCTGAGTACGGCTTGATGGTCCAGCCGTTCATGCCGCAAATTCAGGATCATGGCGAGGTGTCGATGGTGTTCATAGATGATGTGTTCTCGCACGCGGTACTCAAAACACCAAAGGAAAACGAATTTCGAATCCAAAGCGAGTTTGGCGGTCGCTACGCGCGTGTCGAGCCGGAGACGCAATGGCTCGACGCCGCGTCAGATTGTTTAGAAGCTGCACGGGCAGCCACCGACTCCGACACCCTTTACGCTCGGGTTGATGGTCTCGTTGTCGACGGGCAATTCAAACTCATGGAGCTCGAGCTCACCGAGCCGGAGCTGATGTTTAATTTGGCGCCCGAGTCTGCGAACCGCCTTGCTGACGCCGTGCGACAACGCCTGACCTGATCCGCTGCGCGCCCGTCACCGATCAACCACGGCCTTTCTGGCCGAGTCGCACTGAACCGAAACGGTCGACGACCGGTTACGGAGCGTCTGTTCCGTCGAATACCGAGCACTCGGCAGGTGAGGACAAAAATTGATCAGTTGTATCACCAAAATTCATAGAATCTCGCTATTGATGTGAGTTTGCTGATGTATTATCGAGAGGAAACTGTCGGCGGCGAGCTCGACGGGCAACACGGAGGCAGGCGCATGCGAAATCTGGACATCGGAGCTTTACGGTCACTCGTGGCGATCGCCGACACGCGTACGGTGACTAAGGCGGCGCAACAAAATCACCTGACGCAATCGGCTGTGAGTATGCAGGTTAAGCGACTGGAGCGGGCGTTTGATACGAAGCTGCTTCATCGTGAGGGGCGCGGCGTTGTGCTCACACCGATCGGCCAGCAACTTGTCAGCTATGCGCGCCGACTGATCGAACTCAATGATGAAACCTGGACACGACTCACCAACGATGACTACGAGGGC
Organism: Pseudomonadota bacterium; assembly: GCA_039028935.1. Classification (NCBI taxonomy): domain Bacteria; kingdom Pseudomonadati; phylum Pseudomonadota; species Pseudomonadota bacterium. The sequence goes on from JBCCHD010000007.1 coordinate 55,773, forward strand.
GAGGTGTCACTCGGGGTGCCCATCGATCTCATCTATCCCCATATGCCGCTTATTTTGCAGCGAGCCAAAGAGCGCTATCCGCGCATTAAAATCAGCCTCGTCTCGTCGCTCACCCGGTTGCTGCTCGAACAGCTGGACAAGGGCGAAGTGGATTTGACGCTCACGACCGAGAAACGCTTGCATCGCGGAGGCCGTACGTTGGCCAAGGTCAAACAGGTGTGGATGGGTGCTGAGGGCGGCCAGGCCTACTTAAAGCGACCGGTACCGCTTGCGATGTGCAATGTGTGCAGTCAACGGCAGGATGCCATTGATTCACTCGATCAGGCCGGTATTCCGTGGGAGCTTGTGACCGACACCAATTCGGAAGCGACGGTCAATGCCATGGTGGCGGCGGACTTGGCGATCACCCCCCAAGTTGAGACGGCGATGGAGCCTGGTTGTGAAGCGGTGCCCGACGGGTTGTCCGAGCTCAGCGACGTCTACATTAATTTGTACACATCGGGTGACAGTCGCTTGGTTGAAAAGATCGCGGAACTGGCCGAAGAAGTGTATGCCCAGGACACGCGATGCGAGAGCCCGGCGCCAGCCGATTACGCCCATACGGGGTAGCCACGGTTTGGCTGTTTGCGCGGCCAAGTGACTGATAGTTAGGATGATGGGCCTCAGGTCGACACGCTGCCAACCGGCCTCGCTTTGACCTAACGCCGATAGGCTGTATGATGCGTCGCCAAGTGGCCGGCCGCGGCGAAGCGGCGAAAGCCAATATTCTTAACAAAATCTGACAAATAGGCATCCCCGACCGCGCTCGGGCCGTGAACTAATCCACGGGAGGGTGTTCCAACATTCCGATTGCCCTAGTCGTCCGTACGGAGAGTTAGTATGAGATTTACCCAGTTTCTTGCCGGTCTGCTGCTGCTGGCAACGGCCGGTTTCGCCGCCGCCGAAAACAACATTGCGGTGCTTAACGTGCAGGGCGTGATACTTCGCTCAACCATGGCCAGCGAGTTTAATGCGCAACTCGAGCGAGAATTCAAACCGCGTCAGGATTCGCTCAAAACCATGGCTGAAGAAATCCAGAAGATTCAGGAAGACGGCCAACGCGACGCAGACTTCTTAAGCGATGATCAAAAGCGCGAAATTTCGCAGCGCCTCGGCACAAAAATGCGTGAGTTCCAGCAGCTGCGCAATGAAATGGGCCGCGAGCAAGCCGAAAAAGAGCAAGCGTTTATCGAAAGCGTGCGGCCTAAACTCGACACGGTCGTCAATAAAATTGTCCAGGATCGCAGTATCGATTTGCTGTTGGACAGCCGGTCGGTATTGTTCGTCAAGCCCGATACCAACATGGACATCAGCCAGGAAGTACTCGACGCGCTCAACGCGCAGCAGTAGTATCCGGCACGCAAACCATAAGGCCGCGTGGCGTAATCCGCGCGGCCTTTTTTTATGAAAAAACCGTCGGAGGTTGGCGGAAGTGAGGAAATACGAGCTAGGCTTTGTTAGATTTGAGCAAAAGTATGATGTAACAGAAGGATAGTGTGCGTGGCTGATGTGACGGAACTCCTGCTGCAGTGGAATGACGGCAATGAGGAGGCGCGTGCGCAACTCATGGAGAAAATATACGGTGAGCTGCGCTCGATCGCTGCCCGTCACTTAGCGAATGAACGCCATGCCGCCGACCTTCAACCCAGCGCGCTGGTCAACGAGGCCTACATGCGGTTGATTAACCTGAACCGTATTGAGTGGCAGGATCGCGCTCACTTTTTCGCAATGTCAGCGCGGGTAATGCGCGAAATCCTCATCGATGAAGCACGAAAGCGCGGTGCTGCTAAGCGCGACGGCGGCGTGCAGGTGACGCTCACTAACCTATCGATGGACAGTCAGGATCCCACCACCAATGTACTGATGCTGCACGAAGCGCTAGAGCGCTTAGCGGACGTGGACCCGGAGCGCTCGCGCTTGGTCGAACTTCGCTTTTTCGGTGGGCTGACGATTGAGGAAACAGCGGCGGTGTTGGGTAAATCGCCGGCAACCGTAAAACGAAGCTGGGAAGTGGCCCGGGGTTGGTTGTTCCAGATCATGAATAAGGGCAACACGGCCTGACCGCCTGTGGTGTCCGCCCGTTGCGTCCCGGGCCTACGAGAGGGTGCAGGCGTTGAGGGCGAATCGCGTTGTGCCCCTTCGTGAGCGGGTCCGCTATGCCAAGCGATCACCTGTAATGAGACCAGGCAGTTCCAGCGGATAGACCCGGCACAGACCCGGCTTTGAATCAGTCGGTCCGTTCGGCTTGGTCAAGAATCAGAAACTCACCGGAATTATCGATCGATTCGAGCAGCTCTTCCACATCACGCCGCAGAGCGTGATCGGTGCCGCACCGTCGGTCAAGAAACGTACCGCGTGCGACCGGCTCCAGTGCCAGCACTTCATCGCAAATCGACATGATTAATCGGTCCCTGTCTGATGGTGGCGTCATTTCCGTTTCCATCCGCGCGTCGTAAAAAGGCCCGGTTGGGCAGGCTAGGCGGCCTCGCCCGGGTACATAAGTACAGGCGCAAGTGAACGCGATTGTGGATCAATAAAGTTGTTCGTTGGGCAGATCGGCGATGCGGCACGCGATGACCTCGCGTTGTCGGGCAAAAGCGACGAAAGAACCGCCAAAAAAACGGGCCCGACGTGAGCTGTTTTTGATCGGTCTTGCGCCTAATCATTATGAGCACAGTCAGAATTCGATGGCTGTCTGTGTTGCTCGCGTCATTAACCAATATAAAACAATGATTTAAGCGGTCGCCCGGAGAGGCGATTCGATAAAAAAGGGGGAGAACCAACCATGGCCATTCGACACACTCTGTGCGCCTTACTACTGATGATGGGTGTCAGCAGTCACGCGGCGCTGACTCTGGAATTCACCACGCCCTCCGGCACCGCCGGGGCGAATGACGCGATCGAGATTTGGCTGACGCTATCAACCGATACCGGATTTAGCTTTGATCCGTTTGATCCTGACGGCGATATGTCTTACGGCGGGGCCATTGACCCATCCGACGTGCCCAATGAGGGCTTTTCCTTCGACGCCAATATGGGAACGGGCGGTTTTGTCGAATTCGATTTTATTGAGTTTGTCGGTCTTTCCCTGTTCGCCACCTGTAATGGTTCCTTTGTTGTGGAAGACGGAACGTGCGGGTTCGGCATGGGCGGCACCGACAATTATTCCTTTTCGTTTGGTCCGGGACCGTCACCCGGCAACGACCCCATATCGCTGGCTGCGGGCGAATCGCTCGACTTTCTCTTCGGCACATTTACGCCCGTGGCTGGCGGTGCTGAAGCCGGTACGTACGACTTTTTCCGGGTTGGCCTTTCGTTGTTTTTTGCCGGAGTCGGTTTTGATGACTTGGGTGAGGAGGTCGCCGTGGACGCGTTCTTTGATCTTGCCCTTGCGTGCGAAGACGGTGACCCGTCTTGCGCGTTTACACGCACCGTCAGTGCGACACCTGTGCCGGTTCCAGCCGCCGCTTGGCTTTTTGCCAGTGCGCTACTGGCGTTGAGCAGTTTGAGTCGACGACGACACCGATAACAATGGACCAACCCCGCTAAGAAAATCATCAAGGAGAGAGACAGTCGTAGGGTCTAAGACAACGACTGACCGCATGGAGTGATGCCTATGCATGAGGGACGCAACTAACAAGGATGTTTTCTTTTTTGCCCTGGGGGCAAGTGTGGCACGCGAATAGCCCCGACTGCCACGCGACGAAGGCTGTACCGCACAGGTGTTTCACCGATTGTTGGTACAGTCTTTTTTTTACGCTCAAAAAGCGCGGGTCGCCCAAACTCTGATATCGCTATCCGCAACCGGGTCGGTCAGACCAAACAGTGCTCCGGCGAATAGGCTCCAACCGTTACTCAAAGGCAGATTGGCAAACGGTCCCAGTGCGTGACGCTGCTCGTCACCGTCGGCAAAATCGCTGGTTGATCCAAAGTCGCTGAACAATTCAATGCCAAACTGGCGATTGTCGTCAAGCGTCCGATATAGGTTTGCACGTGTCTGTAACCCCACACCGTCTCGGCCACCGCTGCCCAGGTCGACGGTAGTGAGCAACAGCGCGCGCGCTTGCCACTGATTAGCAAGACGAAACTGATTCATCCAATTGACACCAATCGTTTCATTGCGACCGCTGTCTCGCACCCGCACATCGAATCGTACGCCGGTCTGCCAATCGGCCGATTGATCGGTGATGTCCCAAAACAATTCGCCCTGCACATAATCGAAGTCGAAGTCACGGCTTGCGGTTTTGCGCGTTTGCGCTACGACGCGCCACATGAGTCGACTATCGAGTGCTTGCTGGTAGTGCAGACGCTGCGCAAAACCATTGGTATCGTCCACAAACGCCGCCCGATACTGAATGCTCCTATGGCCTTCCTTGACCACAGGCCCAAAGACGCCGCCGGTGTTTTGGGCCTGCGCTATCGGCAGGAACAACCAAATTAGTACGCTGGTGGCAATTGCCTGTCGCTTGATCACGGTCAAAGTCTCCTTTCAAGGGCCGGTTTCGATAGCGCAATAAGTGTGGCGTGATAAGGCGTTTGTCGCAACGCCGGATGAGTCCCATCGCTGCGGATCACTCACAGGGGCGATGCTAATCGAGTGGGTGTCATGGACCGGTGATAGGCACCTCTAACGCGCCACCATTTGCGGTCACGGCGTCGCGGCTGAACGCGCCAAAGGCGGGCAATACCCCACTTCTGTGCCATTTTATCGTCGTCGACCGCGACACTTGACATCGCCGCGGGTGCGAACTATCACGTGCGATCAGCGTCGAGTGATCACGAAGCTCTCATCGTTGAACCACAGGCCATTGTGCTTGTGTAACACCCGCGCCGTGGCCTCCAAATAGTTACCGGACTGCAAGGCTTCCTCGAGGCGCTGATCATCGATTTGGGCCACATACACGGCTGCATTCCAGGCCGCAAACAGCGTTGACGTGCCGATGCTCTCGCCAATTTCTTCAGGGAGTGTGTGCATCTGGTACTGGAACAGGCCGTGCTCCTCGGCGCTGGCATCGATGGTGTAGTCATTCGATTGCTCGTCGAGCATCCGGCGAAGTTCACGCATGAGTTCGTGCCGATTAACCTGGAAGGGGTCTTCCTCGGGCCAAATTTCGCGAATGATCTCAAGACCTGGATCGAGACCGCAAGACTGAACCGCGATGAGTCGACCACCGGAGCGCAGTGCGCGTGTAAGCGGGGACAACACGTACTTAACTTTGAATTCGGCGCTCATGCGCGCTCGCCAAGGCTGTGACGCGATCACCAGGTCAAAGTCCGCACGCGGTGTGTCTTGTTTTGGTACGACCGAGTCCAGTAGAAACTTGTGGTCCTTTCGATAAACGACCAACACCGAGGGTCGCACGTAAAGTGGGTTGCCCGTTTTCTCGCTCGATTTAATCTGCCACCCGTCCACCAAAAACTCATCGAGACTGCCAAGCTGCTGGTCGTATTCACTGGCAGAGTTTCCTTCAAGCTCGACCACGCGCCAATTGATGTCTTCGAGCGCCATCTTGCTTGGGGTCAGCCACGGCGCTTCTTTGTACAGCATGTTGGTGTACACAACCACGGTTGCCGGATGCTCGACAAACCGATCCGGTAATATTTCAAGGCTTAAACGGATGTCTTCTAGACTGATTTCCTTACCGACGACGTAAAAGGGGTGGGTTGGAAAATGGAAGTGCATGGATCGCATGACGTGCGCCAGAATCGTACCGTCACCCATACCCGCGTCGAACACGCGTAGTGCTGGCGGTTGTGGCTCAAGCAGCGGCAGTTCACGTGATGCTCGCTCGCCCACCTTGCGTTTTTCATTGCAGGTGTTAACGAAAGCCAGATACTTTTGACGGTTGTCATAAAAGCGAATAGGTCGTTTGGCTGCCACGTGAGGTCTCCGATCCACATAGATAATCCGGGACAGCGATTACTATAGTCGAAGACTGGTTCGACGGGTGAGACTCAGTCGACGCTACTGGGCGCTGCATTGGACTGACCGGGCGGTGTGTTATGGCCGCGACAACAGTGTTTCGGGCGCTTTGTGTGTTGATTTCGGCAGCGGTTCCGATGCTGTTTGCGGTGCATTAAGCCGACTCAATTTTTTAAGTTATTGATTATTAATCGATTCGAGCGATTGCTTGGACAGGCTGCAGACACTGGGGTGTGGCGGCGCGACGGGTGTCTTGTTCACTGTGGCGGCGCGGCGCGACCAAAATCGAGCCAGTCGGTTAGGCGATCAAGCGGCGCGTGATCCAAGTGCCACGGCGTAGCGCCGTGCACAACCGGCTTGGCACGGTAGGCCACACCAACGCCGGCTTCGCCAAGCATGGCCATGTCATTGGCGCCGTCGCCAATGGCACACACTTCGTGTGGCGCCAGATTGAGCCGCTCACGCTCTTCGCGCAGCACGTCCAGCTTAGTCGCCTGCGTTACGATCGGTGGGCTGACAAGACCGGTCAGTGCGTTGTTGTCCAGCGCCAGCGTGTTCGCCACCACGCGGTCAACATCAAGAAGACGGCCGACATGATCGGCGAAATGGGTGAAGCCTCCGCTGATGAGGACAGTGCGGGTGCCTCCGGTATTGGCCGCGTCCAACAGTGTTTTTGCACCCTGGCTGAGTTCCGTGTGCTGCACACACGCATTGAGTTGTTGTAGGGAGAGTCCCGCCAGCAATGCAACGCGTTCGTTGAGCGCCGCAACGAAATCGAGCTCGCCGTTCATCGCACGCGCGGTAATCGTTGCTACCTGCTCGCCGATGCCAACATGCGCGGCCAACTCGTCGAGCGACTCGGTGGTGATGAGGGTGCTGTCCATATCGCAGACGAGCAATTTGACCACGGGTTTATCGATCGGCATGACCCACACGTCGACGGCCTCTTTGGCACGCCACAGTGTTTGCCACAGATGCCAAGCCCGGCGACCATCGGCATAGATGGACAGCGCACAGTGTGTGTCATCCGTGATCCAGTCACCGGTGGAAGTGAGACCCACGCGTGCCAGGAGTCCCGTGGTGCTTTTTTTGGCCTCGCTCAAGACCGAGTCGTCCCCGGCGAGTCGAATCTCAAACTCGCCGGTGATTGCCTCAACCCAGTAAGGCACAGAGTCGCTAAACGGTGCCTGCGCCGCGTCGCCGGAGCGAAGCCGTGGCAGTTGCGTTATCGACATTGCGATTTCGATCCAGTATCGGCCGTCATGTGGGTCATTGGCCAAACCGGAGGCTGTGGGCATCCTGAATGTGATCGAGCGAGCGCAGACCGGCCAGTTGCTCAGGTCCCAGCGGGGCATCGACCTCAAGCAGCGCGATGGCCTCGCCGCCACTATGGCGTCGACCAAGATGCATGTTGGCAATGTTAATGTCGTTCTGGGCGGCAAACGTACCGATGGCACCGATTACCCCAGGCTGGTCCGAGTTGGTTAGATACACCATATGTGGGCCAAATTCGGATTCGAGTTTGACGCCTTTGATATCCACTATGCGGCCCACTTTCTTAAACAGCGTGCCGCTGACGGTGCGCGAGCGACTTTCGGTCGTGACTTCAAGCGTAATGCGATTATGGTATTCGTTTTCAACTTCACTGCTGGCGGTCGTCACGACAATGCCCATATCACGGGCGACTTGCTGGGCGTTCACCGCGTTGACATTGCAATTGCTGGGTTCCAGCACGGCCTGTACCGCCTGCGTTACGATCGGCTCCATATTAAGGGTGGTCACGTCGCCATAGAGCGACAACGTGATGCCCTTTATCGCCTCGCGCGACAGCTGTCCGGCAAACGCGCCAAGGTTTTTTGCGAGTGTTAAGTAGGGAGTGAGTACGATCGCTTCTTCGGCGGTGAGATTCGGCGCATTGAGGGCGTTAGCGATCGCGCCATCAAGTAGATAATCCGACAGTTGTTCGGCGATCTGTACTGCCACTTTCTCCTGCGCTTCTTGTGTTGAGGCGCCAAGGTGTGGCGTGCAAATCACATTGGGTAATCCGAACAAGGGATTTTCTTTCGCGGGCTCATCGGTGTACACATCAAGCGCGGCCCCATGCAGATGATCGTTGAGCGCCGCCATTAGCGCCAGTTCGTCGACCAACCCCCCTCGTGCGCAGTTGATGAGCATGGCACCCGCTTTCATTTTGTTGATCGCGGTGGCGTCGATAATGTTCTCGGTGTCGGGCGTGCGCGGCACATGCAGTGACACGATGTCGGAGCTTTTGAGTAAGTCGTCGAACTCCACTTTTCGAATGCCAAGACTGTCGGCACGCACTTCGGTTAGGAATGGATCGTAGGCTTGGACGCGAAGGCCAACCCCCATCGCTTTTTTGGCGACGATCGAGCCGATATTGCCTGAGCCGATAATACCAAGGAGTTTGCCCGACAGTTCCGTGCCCATAAATCGAGACTTTTCCCATTTGCCAGCATGCGTTGAGGCATTGGCCTGCGGAATGTGTCTGGCTAACGCGAACATCATGGCCAACGTGTGTTCGGCCGTGGTGACGGCGTTACCAAACGGTGTGTTCATCACAACGATACCGCGCTCGGTACAGGCGCCTTTGTCAATGTTGTCGGTGCCAATGCCGGCGCGCCCGACCGCTCTGAGCCGGGACGCATGCGCGAGCAGTTCGGCGGTGACTTTGGTCGATGAGCGCACGGCAAGTCCGTCAAACTCCCCGATCAAATCGGTGAGCTCTTCGGGCGACAGTTTGGGCGACGAAACGGCTTCGATACCCCGGCTTTTGAAGACGGCCGCAGCCTGACTGGACATGGTGTCGGAAATTAAAACGCGAAGGGGAGTAGTCATTGACAGGTTTCCTTAAGAGTGTTCGTGCAACCAGCGAGTAAATGCCCAGTCGAGCCAGGGCAGCATGGCGGTAATATCGTCGGCTTCGACCGTCGCACCGCCCCAGATACGCAGGCCCGGGGGTGCGGCTCGGTAAGCATTGATGTCGAAGGCCACACCTTCGTCGGCCAGCCAGCCGCAGAGCGTTTTAACGGCGCTGCGCTGTTCCTCTTCACCAAGACGGGTAAACGTCGGGTGGGTAATCTTGAGGCACATTGATGTACACGATCGTGTTGCCGGTTCGTCGGCCAGCCAGTCTATCCACTGGCTGTCTCGCACCCACTGATCAACGGCCGCAAAATTGCGTTTCGAGCGATCGAACAGTGCCTTTAGCCCGCCTACATCCTGCGCCCAATCGAGCGCTGAATGGAGATCCTCAATGGCCAGCATGCTGGGTGTGTTGATGGTGGCGCCTTCGAACACCCCTTCATTCAGTTTGCCCTTTTTTGTGAGCCTGAAGATTTTGGGTAATGGCCGGGGTGGTGTGAACGTCGTCAGTCGCTCCACGGCTTTGGGCGATAACGCCAGCATGCCGAATCCTGCCTCGCCGCCGAGCACTTTTTGGAACGACCACGTAACGACGTCGAGTTTTGCGTAGTCGAGCGGCATGGCGAACGCGGCAGACGTCGCGTCGCACAGAGCGAGCCCCTCTCGATCGGCGGTCAACCAATCCAAATCGGGCACACGTGTGCCGCTGGTGGTGCCGTTGTACACAAACACCACATCGCGGTCTGGCTGTACCGCCGATAAGTCAGGCAATGCGCCATAGGGCGCGCGCAGATAACGAACATCGTCCAGCGCGAGCTGTTGCTCAATGTCGACCGCCCAGTCCGATGAAAAGCTCTCCCATACCAACACGTCGACGCCGCGGGCACCGAGTAGTGACCACATGGCCATTTCGAATGCTCCGGTGTCGGAGGCAGGTACCAGTGCCAGTCGCCAGTCGGCGGGTAGCTCGAGCAGAGTGGCCTGACGATTGATAACCGATTGAATGCGTGCTTTGTGTTTCGGTGCGCGGTGGCTGAAACCAAGATGTTGGTCGGAGAAGTGGGCGGGCGACCAACCCGGATGCTTTTTGCAGGGGCCCGACGAAAAGCGTGGGTTCACCGGGCGCACAGACGGACGACCGGCAACACCCCGATTAGGCGTGTTCACAATGTTAACCTCTAGTTATTGGCGGTTTGCGCCGCCGACGCACGAGTGACGATACAGAGGTTTTCGAGGAATGCAACCGCGTGGCGTGGCGACTGAGTGAGTGCTCAGTTTGGTATGCGGTTTAAGAGCAGGCGCAATAGCAGTTTGTTACACTCGTTGCACCGTGCCAGACACCGCCTAATGACACTGCGCTGACAGCTTGCACTCATGAATCAGGAAATACGTTTTCGCAAACGCCAGCGGCACGGCAAGTACCGCATTGAGAGCTGCTTATTGCGCGGGCCTTACGCGAATGTGTACAGCGCGTGCGATACGGTCGAAGGCGTTAAGGTAGCGCTTAAGCTGCCGCATAAAGATCTGTCGAACAAGGATTACCTGAGCGATTTTTTGCGCGAAACACGGATTGCCGCCAAGCTTGAGCACGAGAATGTGCTGCCGCTCAAAGACGCCAGCTTCATAAACGATATTTTTACCATGGTGACCCCGCTTGGCGCGGAGACGCTCGAGGCGCGACTCAAGCGGCGGCTGTCCAATGAAAAAGCGTTCGACTATGCAAAGCAGCTGATTTGCGGGGTAGCGTACGCCCATGAGCAGGGCATCATGCACTGTGATATCAAGCCCGCTAATTTGATTTTATTTGGTGACGGTCGCCTTCGTCTGGCGGATTTTGGTATTGCCAAAACCACGTATAAAACCATTCAAGCATCTGGATCCGGCACGCTGGGGTATCTGGCGCCCGAACAAGCGATGGGTCGCCCTTCGTTTCGCTCAGACGTGTTCGCGGTGGGATTGATTCTGCACCAAATGCTCAGCGGTGCACTGTACGAGTGGCCGTTTCGATGGCCATCGTCGGGTTACAAGCGACTCAAGCAGCGTGCGCACCCAAAACTCGTCGACTTTCTGCGCAAGGCGCTTGAATTTCAGCCCAACAAGCGGTTTCGAGACGGTCCCGCGATGCGTAACGCCTGGATACTGTTGGAGCGACGCGGCCACCTGCATGGCAAAACACGCTCCGCGGCCACCAAGATGGCACCGGGGCGTCAACACACCGGTAGTAAAAGTGGTCGGCATTGGCGCGAAATTCAGTTCAAACAATTCCAGCGGCGTTTTGGTAAAGCGCTGGACACCCACATGCAGTGCACGGAGTGCCAGGGGCCGATTGCCGAGAGCATGACGTACTGCCCGTGGTGCAAAACGAAAACGCAAGGCCAACCCGACAACACGCGTTATGCCTCGGTGTGTCCACACTGCCAGCACGGTGTTAAGAACGACTGGGAATACTGTCCATGGTGCTACGGTTCGGGCTTTGAAACGTCGACCAAGCGGCGCGCGGATAAACGCTATACCGCGACGTGTCATCGCAAATCGTGTGGCGGGCCGATTATGCCTTTCATGAAGTACTGCCCTTGGTGCCATGCGCGAACCAAGCAACAGTGGACGCTGCCGGGTATGGTTCAATGCGAAAAATGCAATTGGGGTATCGCCGGCGAATATTGGGACTACTGTCCGTGGTGTTCAACAGCCAATACGGCCAATAAGGAACGTCGATGAGCGGTCTGCTGACTATTCCAAAGAGTCAGAAACTGGTTCGCGGTGATTTGGCCACGATTGAGCATCAACGTATCAACGTCGGGGAAGTGGCGTATTTTGCCCACTCGAGCCCGGACAAATCGACCGGCAATGAAGACAGCCTCGGCGTGATGGAGCTCGATGATCGACGCGCCGCGCTGGTGGTGGCGGATGGCTTAGGCGGTCATCGCGCGGGTGCGGAGGCCTCGGCGACCGCGATTAACTCGTTGTTCAGCAGTTTGGCCCAACACGACGACGCACGTTCACTGCGCGCGACGATGATGAATGGTTTAGAGGCGGGCAATCGCAATGTGATGGAGGTGGGTGGTGGTGCCGCGACGACCATAATCGGCGCGTTGCTCGAGGACCATACGCTGCGCATCTATCACATTGGTGATTCGGGCGGCCTGCTGGTTGGACAGCGCGGCGCCATCAAGCTGCGCACAGTGGCGCATTCACCGGTGGGTCATGCGGAGGCAAGCGGGCTCATCGATGAGGAGATGGCGCTTGCGCATGAGAGTCGGCACATTGTGTCGAATGTGCTTGGCAGCAACGAAATGAGTATCGAGGTCGGCCCTATCGTAAAGCTTGCTCGCTTTGACACGCTGCTGCTTGCCAGCGATGGCTTGCTCGACAATTTGCGTACCAGCGAAATCGCGGCCCTCATACGCAAGGGCAAATTGCCCGTCATCGCCGAGGCGTTGCGGGCTAAGATTCAGGAACGTATGACCACGCTGTCGCCGCAACATCCCAGCAAACCGGATGACCTGAGTTTCGTATTGTTCCGGCGCACGGCCTGATTCATCGCGACCCGCTCGCGCGTTACCCGCCTCCAATTTATGACAAATGCCTCGCTGCGCCAGGGGCCGATCGCGAGCCGGTGCGGTGTATCGGTAAATTGGGGGTGTGTCGTGACCGGTATTGAATCCGTGCTCGCAACCGGCGAAGATGTCAGTTTGCAGCGCAAACAACGACAAAAACACCGTGACTCGATGGCTTAACACGCGCTTTATCTTTCTTCTTCTGCTCGCAACGGCTGGCTGCGAGCGCGGGGCGCGTGTGGCCGATCTTGAGCCGGTACCGGTGGTCGAGACATCGCGCTACTTGCCGGTGATACAAGCCCAGTTTGCCGACGCGATGCAGGCCGTTGACGAGTCACCCGGCAATCCGGACGTCAATGCACAGCTTGGTCGCCTGCTGTACACATACGATCAGTTTGAGTCTGCAGCAGTACTATTTGAACGTGCGGCGGCGCTTCAGCCGCGCGAGTTTATTTGGCCCTATTTGTCGGGCCGAGCCCGCGCCGAACTTGGGCAGACCGAACGGGCTGAACAATCGCTGACGCGGGCGCTGGCGCTTGAATCGCGCTACGCGCCGATCAATGTGCACTTAGCGGAGCTGTATCTCAAAGCTAATCAGGATGCGGCCGCTCGTGACGCCGCTGAGCGCATTCTCGAGCACGCACCTGAGCGCCCGGAAGCGCATTTTATTTTGGCGAAACTAGCTGTCCGCGATGGCAAGTTCACGCAAGCACTGGCGCGTCTACAGCGTGTCGAACAACTCTCGGGCCGCTTCGCCGCACTACACTATCAGTATTCGCAAACGTATCGCATGCTCAATCAACCGGATCAGGCGGATGTGCACCTTCGGCTTTATGAGCAACTGCGAGAGGTCACCGCCGATATTAAGGACCCGGTGATGGGCGAGGTGCACGCACTCAATCAAAGCGTGGACTATCTGGTGTCGCAAGCGAAATGGCATGTGGCGAACGGTCGCAACGAACCCGGCTTAGCCTTGCTGGAACGAGCGGTCGAGAACAATCCGCAAAGCCTAGCGGCGCATGTCACATTGGTCGGCGTATACTCGTCGAATCGTCGCTTTGCGGACGCCGACCGTCATATCGCGGCCGCCAGCGCCATCGATGAGAATCACCCTAAACTTCAATATGCCATTGGCGTTGCGCGAATGATCGAGGAACGTCGCACCGAAGCCACCCGAGCATTTGAGCGTGCCTTACGCGCCGATCCGCAAAACGTTGACGCCCATGTGCAAATTGGCGTGCTTCTGGAACAGCAGCGGCAGCCGGAGCGCGCCGCGCGTCGTTATGAGCGAGCGCTGGATCTCAAACCCGCACATCGCGTTGCGCATTGGCGGCTAGGTCGGCTTAAATTGAATCAGAACGATGCGACGGGTGCGTTGGCGCATCTGACGCAAATTCGCTCGTTGGTAGACCCCGCTTCGCCCGAAATCTTGCTGGATCTGGCCCGCGCGTTGGCGCTCGACGAAGACTATGCCCAAAGCATTGTTGTACTGGAGGAGGCCAAAGCTGTTGCTCAGCGTTTCCGCAACCAGAATGCGGCTCAACAGGCGTCGATGCTACTCAACCAATATCGCAATAGGCGCTCGGACAGCACACCATGATCAGTCGACCACGATGAACATTCGTCTCTTCCACTGCCGGGTACTGACGTCCATCGTCGTCGCTATGCTCATCACGGCCTGCGGGGAGCAGAACACACCCACCACTCAATCGGCCGTCGAGGACACGGCTGCCGCCGCTCCGATCGGCCCCATGTTCGACGATATCGCCGCTCAGACCGGTCTTGAGTTCGAGCACTTTGTTGGCGCAACGGGTGAGTTTCTGATGAGCGAAGTCATGGGCTCGGGCGTGGCGCTGATGGATTACGATAATGACGGCGATCTCGATGTGTATTTGATACAGGGCGCCATGGCGGACCCGCGGCGTAGTCTTTCCGAGTCGATTTTTGACCCGCCCGACGGCGCGCTGACCAATCGCCTGTTTCGCAACGAACGCATTCCCAGCGGCACGCTCTCATTCACCGATGTGAGCGAGATCTCGGGTCTGGACCATGATGGCTATGGAATGGGTGTTGCGGTTGGGGATATCGATAACGACGGGGACGCGGATGTCTACCTCACCAATTTCGGACCCAACGTTTTGTATCGCAACAATGGTGACGGCACCTTTGAGGACATCACCGATAACAGCGGCATCCGCGCGCCGGGTTGGACCACCAGTGCCGCGTTTGCGGACTTTGATCGCGACGGGGATCTGGATTTGTTTTCGGTGGATTACGTAGCGTTTGACGTGTTGCGTAATACTGAGTGTTCCAGCGTGGGAGGGCGACGCGATTATTGTGGTCCACAGGTGTACCCGCCCATGGCCGATCAACTGTATGAAAATCTCGGTGACGGTCGGTTCCGTGATATCAGCGCGACCGTCGGCGTAGCGGGTGCAACCGGTCCGGGTCTGGGTGTGGTGTGGGCCGATTTCAATGGCGATGACTGGCCCGACGTGTTTGTTGCTAATGATGGTGCGGCGAATTTTTTGTGGTTAAACGAAAACGGCAAACGCTTTGAAGAGGCTGGATTGCGTTCGGGCACAGCCTATAACGCCATGGGTGGTGCTGAGGCGAGTATGGGGGTAACGGCGGGCGATTATGATAGCGATGGCGATATGGATTTGTTCATGACCCATCTTGTTCAAGAAACCAACACGCTGTATGTCAACAATGGCAATGCGCAGTTCTTTGATGGCACCGACCGCGCCGGACTAGGTGCAAGTAGTTTACCGAGCACGGGCTTTGGCGCGCGGTTTTTCGACCTGAATAACGACGGCTGGTTGGATTTGTTTATTGCCAACGGTAACGTCAAGCTTGAGGAAAAACGGGTGGCCGTATCGGACTATCCACTCGAGCAACCCAATCAACTGTTCATCGGCAAAGAAGGGCGTTTCCAAGACGTGTCGCTCAGCGCGGGGGAGAGCGTGAATGAGCTTCGGGTCAGCCGAGGCGCCGCGTTTGGTGACATTGATGACGACGGCGCCATAGACGTTGTCGTGACCAATAATAATGGTCCGGTGCGACTCATGCGCAATGTCTTTGCACCGCAAGGCCGCGCCTTGACCGTACATCTACAGGGCACAGAATCGAGCCGCGATGCGACCGGCGCACGCGTGGCGCTATTGCGCGACGATCAACCGCCGATCTGGCGACGCGTGAGCACCGACGGCAGTTACCTTAGCGCCAATGCACCATCAGTGCATTTCGGTCTTGGCGATCGCGCAGAGGCACGTGTCACGTTGGGAGTGATTTGGCCGCTCGGCAAAAAAGAAACGTTTTCGGTCCCCACAGACCGGACGTCGACGCTGGAAGAGGGCACCGGTCAGTCTTGGTAAGGGCGTCGGGGTGCGCGTGACCCATGCGGGCTTTTGGTCGCCACCGTGCTGAGCGTTTTAAACACCGTGAAACGGTTGATGGCGCGTCCTGCTCACTCTCGTCACAGATCATAGGTCACACGCCAGCGGTCCTATTTCACAGATCTCAGTGCTCCAGCGGAGTGGCCGTGCATGCGTTGCCACACGATCTCCATGACGTGGGGCAACCCGGTAAGTAGCGGGCAAAAAAAACCCCGCCGTTTGGCGGGGTTTTTCACAACGTAAACGGACGTCGTTTAGCGGCGTCGTCGGAGTCCTGCGAGACCGACCAGACCACTGAGCATCAGCCATACGGCCGCAGGCAGTGGCACGGCGGTAACGTTACCAGGACCGGTGATGTCGATTTCCCATGCGCCGTTGGGCTGACCAAAGCTGTTAGGCACATCGGTGAACGAGGTGATCACGAGAAAGTAGCTCGTGCCAGCTGTGAGGTTCACATCGAGGATCTGTGAGGTGTTTGAGCCACTCGGACCATCGTCGTCGAACGACAGGGCGCCCGCACCGTCACCGGCGGGATCAAACGCGGCTTCGAAAATGTAGATGTAGCCGTCGAGGTTCTCGTCGAGGGCCGTGTCACCTGGGTAGAGCGCGTCGATCGTGTACAGACCACTGGCGTCGACCGAGAATTCAACCACGTCGTAGTTACAAGAAGGCGGTGTGGCTGATCCACAGCCTCCCCACGTTGGATCGCTAGGATCCAGGCTTCCGCTGAACAAAGCAGCGCTGGCGGCTGAGCTCATAGCGAACGTACCCAGCAGCGTCGCGAGTGC
Source organism: Pseudomonadota bacterium (assembly GCA_039028935.1). NCBI lineage: Bacteria > Pseudomonadati > Pseudomonadota > Pseudomonadota bacterium. The sequence continues at coordinate 72,361 of JBCCHD010000007.1, forward strand.
GAACAGTTTCTTCATTATTGGTTCTCCCCTGATTTGTTTTCCATGCTTATTAAAGGTCAGAAACAGCTACGGATTGCCCACAGTGCCAATAACCGATGGCAGAGTATATTCATATGTGACGACATAATGCCAATTTCGCCGCCATTGAATGAAAACAACTCTATTGCGACGCAGCAATAGGAGTATATTGTCAATAAATACCCTGGTTTGTGATGAGCGAGTCGAAGCAGTGAACAGCAAAAAGATTATGTAAAGCCAGTGGTTGCGCAAAAAAACGGCAATTTTTTGCAAGCCATGCGGACGATCCCGACGACCGTAGACCGTTATGGCGACCCGGGCCGACTGAAGGGGCCATCGACTCGCGTTTGACCTAATTTACGGCGGCGCGTTTGAGGGTTATGTCCAGAGCCGGTATTGCGTTGCTGCGGTCTTGCCAACCCGGCCGATGGGCCGTCCAGTCATCCGATTTCCAGACATTGGTCACAGATCGGCGCAGCGAAAATTCGTACCGTAGCGCTATGAACAATGACATTCATTATTTTATCGTCGATACCCACCCCGATAAGATTGCATCACGCAAGCTTCCGACGCCGTTTCCCAACCTGCAGCAAGCCGTGAAAGCGCTGGGGTTCTTGCGCCGTCATCATCAGTATCCGGAGTGCCTGTCTATCTCCCAGGACGTCAATACGCCCAATTAGTGTGTTGCCGGTTGTTAGCCGATAAGCGGTAGTTTGACGATCGTGTTGAGCATGCGTAACAGGTCGTTAACTTTCTTTAGTGCCGTTTTGACTTTGGTCAGCGATTTGCGCGCTTTTCGAAGCTCAGCGATACCCGCTTTCAATTCTGCTTCATTGGCTTTGAGCTGCCTACCAATGTCACGCAGTTTGGCGTTGCCCAGTGTGAGGATAGCCATCTCGATGTCGAGGCGGGCAGCGGCGTCGTCGCGCCGCACAGACTTGGGTTGACGTTGAATGGCGAGCAGCCATTTGGCGGTGGACATGTCGCGGCGTGTGCCACGCAACGTGGACAGTGTCTCTTGCTTAAGTCGTGTTGGGGATGTCATTGGCGTCTTCCATTCATTGGTTAAACCCGACTCGATTCCACGGGAGTCGTAACAGGCGATGGTTGCATCGATCGTGCGCCGATCAGTCGTCGTCTTTAAACCGGTTTGTGAGCGCAATAAGGTTTTGGATGTCTTGGATTAGCACCGCGATCGCCGGATCGGCATTTGACTGGGCGGCAAACGCGCGCCAGGTTCTGCGCAGGTTGCCAGCAGCCGTGCGTATGTCGGCGTAGGATTCCAGCTCAATCGATCGTGAGAATTGGGCCAGGCGCCGTTCACTCCAATCTTTATTGACGCTGTTGCCCGTAGCGAAATCGATGACGATCGGATTGGTTTCTTCCATGAGTAGAATCTGTTGCGCATTGTCGATCATGTCTTCAACGAGCAGCGCGATGGCCGTTTCTTGTAGGGCAAGCTCCGTATCGATGACGTTCCGGCGAGCGTCGATTTCGTTTTTCAGCGCGGCGTTTTGAAAGGCACCCACCGCTATTGAGGTGGTTTGTTCAATGGCCTCGCCGACGGTGGCACCGCCCACTGACGCATTCTCGATTCTGGGCCGTAGTTGCGCCAGCTGGTCGATCACCGAGTTGGCTTCGCTCGTAATGCCGGTGGCGTTGTCGCTCGACGCCAGCGCTCTGAGTGCAGCAAAGTAATTCTTCAAGACGTTCGCGTGCCGCTGGAGATTGCCCAGTAGTGTGGCGCGTTCGCGCAGGACTTCGTCAAACAGCGCCAGACGACGCTCGCGCTGTTCTTCGCTGAGATCGGCGCGCGCATTGAGAAGCTGTAGCGAATTTTGCCTTACCGACAGCCGAAACGATTCGTCGAGCACAGCGGGGAGCGCTTCGGTATAGCCGATGCCCGCGGTAGCGAACGCCTCGGCATTCCCAAGGCGCTGTTGCGTGGTAGTGCAGGCGCTCATCAATGCGAGCAGTGTCAGAAGACCGATCCTTTGGCCCAAGCGGCGTGTGAGAATCATCCGTGTCTCCTTATTCGAGTGCGGCGCCTTGCGTTCAGCAGTCTGTGCACTGAGCGATCATCCAGGCACGCAGTACCGCTCGGGTTGAGCTAACCCGCCATGAATCACGCCCTTTCTCGGCGTTGAATGTGTACGAGCTACCGATGAATAATGTACGCCGTTAGGTGAAGTGGCGCAATGTTGGGTGATCAGCCCGTGCGGTGTTCGATCGATGCGGTGGCACTAAGATCGGCGGCGGCATACGCGCGCACCACACGAAACAGTTCGGCCGCTGATTTTTCAAACGTATACCGCATGGCGCTCTTGTGATTGCGGCCGCTGACGATAATTCGAAAGTGAATATCCGCCATAGACCGTTCGAGCGTATTGGCCAGATCGTTCGCATCGCCCTGTATAAAAAAACGTACTTTACTACCCAAGTGTTTTTTGACCATCTCAGCGTTGGGCGCGACGACCGGTAGCCCGCTGGCCATCGCTCGCAGCATAGGCGCATGGGAATGGTCGGAGCGGTCACCCCACACAAACCCATCGGCGGCCGCAAAATGACCGGTTAACTTTTCGGGCTGAGTTTCATCGATGAGCTCAACGAAACTCAGCTGTCTAAATCGCTTTTCGAGTGAACGATTAAATTCCTCACCGCGTTCGTGAGCTTCATCGGGTGCGGGTACCAGCACTTTGAGTTCAATGCAGGCACCATAATCACGCAGAATCTGCACGGCCTTAATGGTCGTGTCGATCGAGTCGGACGCCGGATCAGCGGCCGCCAGCCAAATGAAAGGGTTTTCGATCGTCACTTCATCCACGAGCCGGTGTCGCCGAAGAGACGAAAAAAACTCAGGCGCGACGCCCAATGGAATGAGGTGCTGCATTTTTTTGAACTGCGCGGTCTTGGCTACCGCGAAGCAACTCAGCGCGATGATGCCGCTGGCGCTGTCGATCTCAGGCAGTGCGGACCGCGCTGAAATTTTTTCTTTGAGCCGCTGTAAAAAGCCACCGTCACCCTGATGCGTGAGCACAGAGCTTGCTGAATCACTCATCAACACCGCCGAGCGCTCGTGGGTAAAACGCATGGTATTGAGTGACACAAGTACCGTTTGTGGCTGGTTGTCGAGCTCAGCTTGGATATGGTCATCGGTTTTGGTGTTGTCGCCCGATTCACCGCTTGCTCGCGTTATCGTTAGCCACGCGATGTCGGGCCAGTCGGTCGCGTCCTCCGCGTGGACGACCAGCTCAACCTGACCAAAGCCAAAGGCAGAGGGCGTGGCCGCCTGTAGGATGCGCGCCACGACGCCACACAGCCCCTGCGCCATGTCGGAGGAGGCGTCGATGAGCAGCCGATACGAACCGTCGTCGCTCATAATGTGCAGATAAGAAGCGGCATAACCTGAAAACTATAGTCAATAATGGCCGTAAAATCTGTGAGCGATCTCAACAAACGATCTTAATAACTGAATGATTTGCCAGGCATCCTTGGAGGGCTTGTGAAAGCCCGCGCGGTACGATAGTCTACGTAGTACGATAGATTACGTACTATCGTTTCCATTGTGTGGCCACAATGACGGGGCAGCGTCTTTGTGGCCACACGATGGTGTTGGTCAAAAAAACAGCAAGATTGACCCTCTTTTTTGAATCTAAATCGGCGTTTTACCCTCTGCGCTGAGATGATAGGACTGAGCGTAACTATCTGTTTTTTCGTGATGTTCCGCTTTCAGCTGATTGTTGACAACGTTGTCTTTTCTGAGTATAACGAGTCTGTAGCTACCTACTAATAACTAACGAAAACCCTTGGGGAGAGAAAAATGTACAAATCTGTTCGTCTTTCAATCGCTGCCCTCGCAACGGCACTACTGTTCAGTGCAAACGCGATGGCCGCAAACATTGCCATTAACGGCGACGTCGAAACCGGTGATCTGACTGGCTTCGAACTGTTTCCAACCGGGAACGGCAGCTTCGCGGAAGCGTCAACGGTCAACCCATCTAGCGGTGCCTATTCACTGCACATCGTTAACCTGCAAGAAGCGTCAGCCTATGTGGTCAAGCAGCCTAATCTGGCGGCGGGTCAGCTGATGCCTGGCCAAGAAGTCACCATCTCATTTGATGTGCGTGGTTCTTTCGGTCCTGGCGGCGTGCTGTTCGCGGAATTGTTCTCAGAGCTTGATGGTGGCGGTACCTCTGCGTCTGAACTGCTGGGAGGTGCTCCAATCTTCCCAAGCGCTAACGTCGATGAGTGGACCACATTCAGCTTCACGACGAACCTGGGTCCTGATGTGTCTGGCGGTCTGACGCTGCAGTTTGCTGCGGTGACCGGTGCTGTTGCTGGCAGCTTTGCGGACGTGTTCATTGACAACATCGTCATCGAAGCGGACCTGCCGGCACCTGTGCCTGTACCGGCCGCTGTTTGGCTCATGGCTTCGGCATTGGGTCTTCTTGGGCTGAATCGCAAGAAAGCTGCCTAAGCGAGCAACGCCTCTTTGCTCAGAAAAGCCCGGCAATGCCGGGCTTTTTTTGTTTCTAACACTTCACATTCCGGCCTATTGGCAAAACTGTGACATGGCCACAGACACTTTCGTTGGGTTGCTCTACAGTGAACATGGGGGCAAGTATCAAGGCGCTGGCAAACGGAGTCATTATGGACATGAAAGAGTGGTTGGTTCAGGAGGCGCAAAAACTCACCAACGACATCAAGGAATTGCAAACAGACATTGCCGTGCTCGAACGAAAGTTTGAGATTCAGGTTGTTGACTCGGAAAATACGCTGCCACTGGGTCACAACGAATGGAAGCAGTTCAAGGACAACATTCTGTCCTCGTGCATGATCATGATTGAACAACTCGAAGACTTTATCGACAATCGCTACGAACGACAGCTTCATTGGTCTGCGCTTCGCCTGCTCGCCGCTTCCGGTGTGCTGTCAGCTGAAATCGATTCCTATCAATCTAAACTGGCGTATGTCGCCAAGAATCCGTCTGATCGGTCGCCGGGCGTCACCATGCTGTACGACTACTTTGTTGCTCGACTTCAACCGGTCGGGAGTCGATTCTCGCTTCGCATCACGCAACTACTGACACGTGTAATGGACCCATTCTCTTGGTCCGTTGAAGCGAATTTGACGCAGAGTCAGTCTGATCCAGGCAGCGTCAAACTGCGCATGGAATTTCACCCCAACACGAAGCAGCGTCGCAAAGAGGAACTGGCACGCGAGAAACATCTTAAGCGTCTCGAACTTGATTGAATCGTCGATGGTTTCGTGGCGTAGTGGGATTCTAACCGTTACTCGATGGCACCTAACCCGCACTAAGGTGCGATTACCGCACTTCTAACCGACTGAATTTATTGATCGGCCTTGCCCGACTGTACCCCTTGAGCCTGGAAAAGCCGGTGGCCCCAACGTGCGCATCAACGTGTTATGCCTTTAGTTTGTGTGCTCGCTTCGCTACACTTTGGGACTATTCGATGACAGACGGAGTGAACGCATGTTTTCAGACACTTTGGATCAACTGAGCGAAAAAACACAGGGTCGTGAGCGGTTTATCACCCGATCGTACAATCATCTGCTGTTGGCTGTGGGCGCGTTTGTCGCCTTTGAGTACTACCTGTTTAGTTCCGGACTTGCCGAGCGCATTGCGGCCGCACTCACCGGCGTATCGTGGTTACTCGTGCTGGGCGCATTTATGATTATCGGTTTTCTCGCCTCAAGCGCCGCGATTCGCGCTGAATCAAAAGGTGTGCAGTATGCGGCGCTGTTTGGTACGTCCATCGCGTGGGCCATTATTTTTGTGCCGCTGATCTATTTCGCGGAAATGCGTGTGCCCGGCGTGACGAAAACGGCGGGTATTGCCACTATTTTAGGATTTCTCGCGCTAACCTCAATCGCTTTTCATACGCGCAAAGATTTTTCGTTTCTCGGCGGCTTTTTACGCTGGGGCGGTTTGATCGCAATTGGCCTGATTGTACTGGCCGTTTTGGGCATGCTGGATCTGGGCGTGTGGTTTTCGGCGGCAATGCTGCTTTACTCCGGTGCTGCCGTGCTGTTCAAGACGTCTGAAATCATTCATCACTATCCGGATGATCGCTATGTTTCAGCGGGCCTTGAATTGTTCGCTGCCATTGCGCTCATGGCCTGGTATATGGTGCAGATCTTCACCTCGTTCTCCGGTGACTAGCCGACCGCTAGTGGCAACACCACCTTCAAGAGAGGTCCACGCCAACGGCGGCGTGGACCTTTTTTCGTGAGCGAGCATCGCAATGCCCTTCATTATTCTCAGTGGACTGATCACCGTTGTGTTGCTTGTGCACTGTTACAAAACCGGACGCGACCGTTCGTGGCTGTACATTCTTCTCATTGCACCCGGCATTGGTGCGGCGGCCTACATCCTGATCGAGATTCTGCCTGAGTTCTTTCGCGGCATTACGGGTCAGAAAATGACGCGTAAAGTGAAGAATGCGATTAACCCTGGTGGGGAGCTCAAAAAGCGTTCCCAGGATTTTGCCCGAAGCCAAAGTGCAGCCTCAACTCATCAACTGGCCGAGGAGCTAATGACGCGCGGTGACTACGCGCAGGCTGAAACGTTGTATCGCGAAGCGCGCACGGGCATGTTCGAATTTGATCCGGTGCTTATGCAAGGGCAGGCAACCGCGCTGTTTGGTCTGAATCGGTATGACGACGTGATCGAGATGATGGACGCGTTGATCATGCAGGTGCCCGACTATCGCAGTCAGCATGGTCATTTGCTCTATGCGCGAGCGCACGCAAACGCGGGCCGCGAGGCGCGCGCAAAAGAAGAGTTCGATGTGTTGGTTGATTATTTTACCGGGCCGGAAGCCCGTGTACGCTACGCCGAATACTTGACGAGTCTGGGCGACGAGGCCGGGGCGCATGCCCAGTGCGAGGAGGTTATGCGAACCGCAGAGCTGTCGCCTAGGCACTACCGACGCACACACAAAATATGGCTTCAGCGCGCCAAGTCGCTGCTCAAATAATGGTATGCGCATAGAACCGGCAATCGTGTTGAGTGTTGCGATCTGTCTACTGCTGTTCATGCCGGAGACTGCAATGGCCGCCAGCGAACATGATGCCGAGCCCGTGGTGTTGTTACATGGACTGAAACGCACGCGCTACTCCATGAATAAGATTGCCAGAGGGCTGGACAAAGCGGGCTTTCATACGTGCAACATCACCTATCCATCGAATCGGCTGCCGGCCGTCGAACTCGTGGCGTTTATTCGCGATGAAATTTCGCGGTGTTTTGGCGACACCACGGTGCCTGTCAAATTTGTCACCCACTCTATGGGCGGCATCATGGTGAGAGCGCTGGCCGCTACTGGCGGCACGCCCAGAATGGGTCGCGTGGTGATGATCGCGCCGCCAAATCACGGCAGCGAAATTGTCGACCTACACGGCAACTCCGCGCTCTTTCGTTGGCTCATGGGGGAGGTGGCCACTCAGCTGGGCACCGGCGCTAACAGTTTGCCCCTGCGGTTGGGGCCCGCTGAATTTGAGGTCGGCGTAATTGCAGGTGAAGGCCTGTCCAACCCCATGGGTCTGTGGGTGTTCGATGAACCTAACGACGGAACGGTCGCCGTCCGCAGCACGCGGTTAGCGGGGATGAGTGACTTTATTGTCGTACCGTATGGTCACACACTCATCATGCGCAAGCCGCGTGTGATCGAGGAGGTCATTCACTATTTTCAGCACGGCGTATTCAGTCCCCGCTATCGGGAATGGGCAAAGGACTCGCAAAGTGGCGACTAAAGTCAATTCGTATTGGCCACCGCAGCAGGGGATGCGATGACAACACACGCCGATTCCCATGATGATGTTTCAGCCGTCGCGCTCGAGTCCATGGTTAATGCCAGCTGGTCACAGTTAGCCCGCGCGCTGAGTCAACCTTCCCACCCCATGCGTTTTCCGGTCGTTGCGACGCGCACAGCGTCGGGGGTCGATGCGCGGATCGTTGTGCTTCGCCATGCGGACCAGGCTACGCGAACCTTGGAGTTTCACACCGATACACGGTCGGCGAAACGGCATCAGCTTGATAAGAGCGCTGCATTGATCTGGGTGTTTTACGACCCTGAGACGTCGCTGCAGCTGCGGTTTCGCGGTCGGGCGTTGCGTTGTCGAGATGAACAAATGGTGGCCGACCGGTGGACAGCGCTTGCTGAGCACGTACAAAAAGCCTACACGCAGTCTTTGGCGCCCGGTACGATAGTTGACGCCATTGTCGACGGTGCACCGTGTCCAAATGCCACCGACACGCAGAGTGGGCGCCAACACTTTGCCGTCATGCACTGTGCGGTCGATGAGATCGAATGGCTGCGGTTATCGCGGCACGGCCATCAACGCGCCCGGATGGTGTTTGCAGATGAGTGGACGGCCAATTGGGTGATGCCTTAATCGCGCCATTCACCCGCCGATGGGCCCTGCGGAGCGAATCGACTGGGTGCAATTGAGCAACAGGGCAACCGCGTGCTGTTTTTGTTAGCATCAGATGCTCGACGTTAATCCACAAAGGTCTGTCTATGCGCTCGAATTCACTGTCTGCCCTGCTCTTGTTGGTGTGCGTAGCACTGGGCGCGTGCAGTCCAGGAAAGTCCTCGATGCCGACAAAGGCGGCCGCCGCGTCGATGGCCGTGAAGGCGCTGCCAGCGGCCTCACCTCGGGTGTACATTATCAGCCCAGTTGATGGCGAGACCGTTGCGTCGACATTCAAAGTGGTGTTTGGCCTTGATGGCATGGGCGTCGCGCCAGCGGGAATTGAGTTGAACAACACCGGTCATCACCATCTGCTGATCAACATGGATACGCTTCCTGATCTGACTCAACCACTGCCGGCGAGTGAGCAGCTGGTGCACTTTGGCGGTGGACAAACCGAAGCGAGCGTTACGCTACCCGCCGGGTCGCATACGCTACAGCTCTTACTCGGCGACTTTTCGCATGTCCCCGTTGAGAACATGCTGTCGGAAAAAATCACCATCACGGTCGTCGAGTAAGCGGTGAACGACGGGCCGGCAGCCCCTCGCTCGACCTCATCGGAGGCGGATGCCGCAGCTGGTGGCGCACACCCCAGCGCCTGGACGCTCTTGCGTCAGCGCAAGTTTGGCGCGTTTTTCAGCACGCAATTTTTAGGCGCGTTTAACGACAATGTCTATAAGAACGCCCTGGTGGGGCTATTTACCTATCAGTTGGTGTCGTTGGGAGTGTCTCAAGCCCATAGCCAGTCGTTGATCAACATCGCGGGCGGCCTATTTATTCTGCCGTTTTTTCTGTTCTCCGCGATTGCCGGGCAAGTGGCCGAAAAGTACGAGAAAGCCATGCTCATTCGCCGCATTAAAAATTACGAAATCGGCGTCATGCTGCTGGGCACGGTAGCGCTCGTCACGCAGCAACTTTGGCTGCTCATGACGGTGTTGTTTTTAATGGGAACTCAGTCAACGTTTTTCGGGCCATTGAAATACAGCATTTTGCCGCAGCACTTGCGCAACGATCAGCTTATGGGCGCGAACGCGCTGGTCGAGATGGGCACCTTTCTTGCGATTATTCTTGGCGTCATCGCAGGGGGGTTACTGTCAGCCATTCCGGATGTCGGTATCTATGTGGTGGCGATCACAACCGTTTCACTGGCCATCGCTGGCCGCCTTTCTAGCGGTTTTATTCCGTCTGCCGATGCCACCGCACCGGCGCTCAAACTGAGTTGGAATGTGCCGGTAGAGAGCTGGCGTATCTTGCGTAACACCCGTAAAAATCGCACCGTGTTTCTTGCCATCATGGGTGTATCGTGGTTCTGGTTTTTCGGCATTTATGTGTTAAACCAGGTGCCAAGCTATGTCGCGGACAGTCTCGGCGGCACGCAAACGGTCGTCACCACGCTAATGGCCACCTTTTCAGTTGGGATCGGCATCGGCTCTATGTTGTGCGCGCGCTGGAGCGGTCGCGCGGTGGAAATCGGGCTTGTGCCGCTCGGTGCGTTGGGCATGACGCTCTTTGCGCTGCATCTTGGTTTGGCCCCTGTTGCCACGGACACCAGCACACTCGTTGGCGCGCGCGAGTTTTTGGCGCGACCCGGGAGTTGGCGTATTTTGCTCGATCTATTGGGCATTGCCGTATCGGGTGGACTGTACATCGTACCGCTGTATTCCATGATTCAAACGCGCGGCGATCGTGGTCACCTATCGCGAACTTTCGCCGGACTCAACATCATGAATTCATTTTTCATGATCGCGGCAACCGTGGTGGCGCTGCTGCTGCTCAAGGCTGGGTTGACGACCTCACAGCTGTTTATTGTCCTGGCCCTTATGCATGTGGCGGTGGCCCTGTTTATTTTCTTTCTCGTGCCAGAGTTTGTGCTGCGACTGGTCGCGTGGGTAATTGTGCGCGTGTTCTATCGTTTGAAGGAAACCGATTTGCATCATATTCCGCTCGAAGGCGCGGCGGTGATGGTGTGCAATCACGTGGCGTTTGTCGATGCGTTAGTGGTCGGAAGCTGTTCGCGTCGCCCGCCGCGATTTGTCATGTATCACAAGATTTATGACTCGAAACTGCTCAACCCTGTGTTCAAGACAGGCAAGACGATTCCCATCGCGCCGGCCAAAGAAAACCCGGAGCTGCTTGAGGCAGCCTACGATGCGATACATGACGCCCTGAATAATGGCGAGTTGGTTTGCGTGTTTCCTGAGGGCATGCTGACGCGCGATGGGGAAATGGGTGAGTTCAAACCCGGCATTGAGCGCATTCTTGAACGTAATCCCGTGCCGGTCATACCGCTTGCGCTGCGCGGATTCTGGGACAGTTTATTCAGTCGTCAGCCGGGCGGCTTTTGGCGCCGTTTTCCAGGTGTGCTGTTTAAGCAAGTTGAAGTGGTTGTCGGGCCGGCGATCGCACCGGAACGCGCGACAAAAGACCATCTGCATGAAGTCGTGAGTGCGCTACGCGCGGGTAAAGCCTGACCAACTCTGGCGCGTTGCGTCGAGCCTTCACATTGGCGTGCACTATGGCGTGCTCGACGGTGGCGTAGCGTCCGAATAAGTCGTTCGGTTTCGCTGAGAAACCGCGTACACTGTGCGGCTCATTCATCAATCAAATCGACATGCCGGCCATCCTCACAGAATTACTGGACCACTTGGCGCTTGAGCAACTCGAGCGTTTTTTATTTCGCGGCGAGTCGCGCGACATCGGTAGTCCGCGCGTGTTTGGCGGACAGGTGTTGGCGCAGGCATTGAGTGCGGCACTCACCACGGTTAAAGAGCGGCCGGTTCACTCGCTGCATGCCTATTTTTTGCGTGCCGGCGATATTAAAAGTCCGATCGTTTATGAGGTGGACAGAGCGCGCGATGGTTTGAGTTTTTCGATGCGCCGCGTTACAGCAATCCAGCACGGCCGGCAGATCTTTAATTTGTCCGCATCGTTTCATAAAGCTGAGCAGGGACTGGAACACCAATTTTTAATGCCGGATGTAAAACCGCCGGCGGCACTGCCCGATGCACAGGCGTTCGTAACAAAGATGGGTCAGCGTATGGCGCCAGCGCTGCGCGACTTTTATCTGCGAGAACGGCCGTTTGAATTCCGTTTCGGCTGGGGTGAACCGCTGGGCGAGGGTACGGGACCTGATCCGAAAACGTATCTGTGGTTTAAAACCCGCGGCTCACCGCCCAATGATGATGATCTGCATCGCACATTGCTCGCCTACGTTTCTGACTATCATCTTATTCGCACCGCTACACTGGCGCATGACGTGCAATTCGGCGATCAGCGCGTGCAGCTTGCCAGCCTCGATCACGCCATGTGGTTTCATCGTGACGTGCGGGTTGACGATTGGTTGTTGTACACGATGGACAGTCCCAACACGAAAGGCTCTCGAGGCCTGGCCCGTGGCATGATTTATAACCAATCGGGCGAGCTTGTGGCTTCAACTGCGCAAGAAGGATTAGTGCGCGTGCTCGATTAGTCGGCCTATCCTCTGCCTCATCAACACTTCGCTGTGTTACCGCACACTCGATCTTCCCACCTTGACGTTCGATCACCGATTGAGTGAAGGGGTTCGTTCGACTTAAGTGCCTGACAATCCGCGTCTTTCGGTTATACTGGTTGAACACATGAGGGGGATTATGTCATGTGTATTCACTCTGCTCGTGCGGCGTGAGTTGCGCGAGCCCTAATCAGGGGGATTTATGCAACGACTAACACTATGCGCTTTAGCCTGCGCAGCGTTATTGCTGGGGGCGCCGGCGCTGGCCAACACGGGCGTCGCGTTCGTACACGGCACAGGTGATCAAACCAACGCTGCGAACGACTATTGGCAATGGAACAACATCAATTCCGTACGCCAAGGCCTGTCAAATCAGAACAATTACACGGTAATCAATTGTCAGTTTTCGCAGTATATGTGGCGATCCGGGGCGGCTGGTTGTTTGGCTGACCAACTGACCAGTTTTATTAATAGCCGTAACATCACTGACCTGGTCGTCATTACGCATTCAAATGGTGGCAACGTCATGCGTTGGATCCTGTCCAATCCAACATGGGACAGTCGCTATCCCAACATCATCAGTAAAACGCGTCGCGTGTACGCGGTTGCGGCCTCAAGTCTCGGCACTCCGCTGGCCGACGCCGTAACCAATGGCAATGTCTTTGAGCAGTCCCTCGGTTGGCTGTTGGGTTACGCGAGCGATGCGGTGCGCATGCAGCAGGTATCGTGGATGGCCTACTACAACGCGTATTGGCTATTGGGCACATCGGGCCGTCCGGCGTTACCGAAGCCGATGACCAACATTGTCGGTACGGATGTCGAAACGGCGTTTTGGGACAGCGACTCCTATTGTGGCGGATATACGCTGAACCTGGGTCTCGAGTTCACGCAAAACTGGCTCAATAACTGCTCCGACGGTTTTATCGACTGTAGTTCGCAGGCGGGCGCTGGCAGCGACACCCTTTACGATAGTGCGTTTACTAATGAACCACTCAGCCACAACCAGAGTCGCCGCAAGTGCTTCGGCATCGACGTATTGCTGCGTAACGCACTTTAAGGAGAACCGATATGAAACTACAAAAAACAGTTCTCATTCTTGCGGCATGTCTGCAAGGCGGTGTGACATTGGCGGAGTCGCTGCAGTTGCGCAGCGAGGGCAACGATTTGCGTGTGAGCGTATTAACCGCCGCGCCCGATAGTCCGCTTGCCAACACTCGGCGCGAAGCCGTTTCGTTTTCAATGCCGCTTAACGGCTCTGCAGCCGGATTCACAACCCCTTCGGCGTTTACGGCCGTGAGTCGCGAATACCGAATTCCGGTAAGCGCGAAAGCACTTGCCCAGGGCGTGTCGGTTCGTACCACTGCCCCGGGTGCCGTATTGGCATTGAGTCCGGTTGGGTCGGTCAACGGCGCGGCCCTTGGCCCACTTGATCTGACGATCAAAACCCCGGCTGGCGCAACGTTACGGGGCAGCGACGCGATGGATCAGCTTGTCGACCAACGGGCCATTGCGGCCACGGGCGTGCCCTTTTCCAATGGCATGATTGGTTTTCGATTCAATCGTGCGCTGGGGGCGGGCGAGTTTGTGGTATCCGCGAACAAACGCGTCACGCAACACTACGTGCTGCATGTGTTTGATGCGTCCAGTCGCGCGACACTGAGTCTCGCTGCGCCCGAGCAGGCGTTGGTGGGACAGACGTTTCGAGCGGCGGGAGGCTTCTCTGGCAATAATGCGCCGATCGAGCGCGCGGCGGGTTTTTTAGTAAGCCCTAACGGCGATCGCGTGCCAGCCGAGGTTTCGATCGACGGTGCCTCGTTTGACGTTAAAGCCAATGCGACCGATGCGTCATCGTTCGACGGCCTGTGGGAACTTCACGTTTCGGCTGTCGACGCCAATGGGCTGCAGCGCGACGTGAAAACCGCACTCGCGGCCGCGTACGCGACGGCTCGACTCGACGGCACGATCGAAAAACGCGGCCTTCAGTTTGAGTTTGGTATCGAGGCGGCCATCGCGGGGCGGTATGAAGTCAGTGCGGTACTGGTTGGCACCGGCGCGTCTGGGCCCACGCCAGTGCTCATGGGTGCATCAGCAAAGTGGCTCGAGCGCGGTGCGGGGCACATCACACTCGAGTTTGATGCGGCTGCGCTTAAGGCGGCGGGCGTGGATGCGCCATTCGCACTGATGTCTGTGGCGCTTAAAGATCAGAGCCGCATGGCGGTGCTTGAACGCGTCGCACAAGGCGTCAGCTTCTAGTTTGACTGCTTGCCCGGCGCCAAGGCAGCGGCTGTTTACGCTGCCTTGGCGCTGCTTTGCGCTCGGTATTATCGGCAACTAGCCCCATCCGGGTGGCGCATCGAAACGTTGTCCTCCGGGCTTAGATTGTTGGCCTATGGGGCCGTGCACAGCGTCTGCCACCTCAACGACCTCGCCCACCCTGCTCCGTCGAGGTCGCCACCGCAGCGGGCGTTGCTTGGTGCGGCAGTCGGTGCGTTAGGCACGCCGTCGACGAAAGAGACCGACCAGTGCCAGCGATGAGGCCAGCAACGGCAGCGCCGCCGGTATCGGCACAGGACTGCCGAATCCTTGTCCTGTATTGAGTAGCCCGCTACTGGCTAGCCCAACAACCCACTCGAATTTATCCGGATGAGGCCCAGTGAGTTGGAGGCTCATGCCCGGAGCGGTGTCCGGCGCCTCGAAGAGTCCAATATCGACGCTGAACTGGCCGACGGCGGCACCCTCGGTGGCGGCAAAGGCGCCTTCGTAACTAATGAACTGCAGCACATTGCCGTCGGGATCGGTGAGCGCGATGCCGTCTGGTCCGTTTTGTAATCCGGTGGCGAAAAACAGTGCACCGTAGTTCTGACCTTGATTTTCGATTACGCCCTCAAGCGCGATGTTGTCGTACACCGATCCATTGCTGCCGTTGTACAAAAGTAACGAATAGCCAGTTAAGTCCGTGCCGGCGATACCGGCGATTTCGATTCCTTCGTTCGCGTCAACCCCGGAGTTGTCGTAATGAAACTCATTGATGAACAAACTGGCGTGTGACGGCGACGAGAGGGCGGTGATCAAACAGACCGTGGCCAATCTGACTAAATCCTTTTTCATGACGGTTTCCTTTCCATGACAAGAGTGAGTGGAGGGCACCACGGTAGAGCGTCTCCGCACCGGTCACCAGCGATGTTTATCGCCAATTCCCACATAAACTCAGATCGGTAACGGAAAGGATTCGCTGATGCGCGGCAAAGCATCGCCGTCGGATTTGGCAGTTGCCCGCGAACACGTTCGCGACGCAGCCTTGAAGCGAATGGCTGCGCAGAATGAAATCGGTAATTCGCTGTGCCGTCGGCCAACGGCCGGTAACGCTAGGAAGGGTCTTCGAGTCGGAAAGAGCTGAGTGTTGTGCGAAACACGTCGAAGTCGTTTTCGCGATCGTCCAGTTTGGTGAATCCTTGCGCGACAAAGAATCCTGAATGGGTTTCCATGATGACCTGCATGACCGCGACTTCATAACCCAAATGACGATGTTTCCCGGTGCCTTCGATAATGACACTCGGTACACCGGCTATCGACTTGCTCTGCGTCAGGCCGATACTCGGGTTCTCGAGCAGCGTGATGCGTTTGAACTGCCCAAGGGCGAAGTCTTCATTCAGCGCTGTGCCTTCCGGTACCGGTTTGAGCGACATCATCAGCAGCGCATCGGTGTAGTAGAGGTCCGGCATGCGTCCCGTTTCGGTGAACACGAGACTATTACTCATTCGCGTCACGACCCGCAGATTCGGTACGTCGTCGACACGGAATCCTAGGCCGTCGAAATGATCGAGTGACCGAGACGAATCCCAAAATGATGAGCGCAATGCTTGTTCAATTGGCGCGCGCAGCTTGCGCGCGTTTGCGATCGGAAAATAGCCGGCGACCATGACGCTTTCCCTTGTGTCGCCAGTGATGAGAATCCAACGCTCATACTCAACACCCCGCAATATTTGTCGCACGCTCAGCAACTGTCCCGATAAGCCATCCCGTTCAAGCAATTCGCGTTTAATTAGGCGCATTTCCGACTTAGCAAGACCCGCGGCACTGTAGTTTCGTGAAAACTGAATGTATGAACTGGGCACTTCGTTGACGACAATGGCCGACACGATGCTGCTGTGCTGTACGCCGGGGAAATACAGCGAGGGCTTAAAATTATCTGGAGGCGTTAAGGTGACGCGTGTGCCCTGGATTTGCAGCGCCATGCCGTGACTCGCCATCAAGGGGCTCCACGTAAGGGCCGCCACGATCAGTAGCATGATGATCGATCGACGTCGGCCGGGACGAAGTAAATCCAAAGGTCTGTTCAACATGAGCTCCGAGTCTTGAGTCGTTATTTATAGCCGATTCTATTCGGATCGGTCCAGTGTCTACGATATTATGTCGCCAAAGGTTGCCATGTGCGGCGGTTGATGCACGACAGGGCGGTCGTGCGGGGTGCGCTATTTGCCGCGGTTGACGCTACAATTGTTCGTCGTTTCAACGGACTCAACGCATGGCGCAATGTGCGTGCCGTTATCTCTGACAAGCGCGTGCTGACAGGGTTCAGGTTTGATGCGCAAAGGCTAAACGGGGATCCGACGCTCCACCGATTCGTTTTGATCGAGCGATCCACGATCGGTGGACAATACGCGAAGTGACGCACAGACAAAAACAGATAGGTTCTCGATATGAGTGACAATGAATCAACGTCCGTGATCGGCGCGATCACCAAGCAAGCACAGGTCATTCTGACGCTCTTTTACCTGTCGACGGTGGCCATCGGAATGCTTTACTACCACCAAAAGTATTCCGAGTTTGGGATCAATATTTTCCAGTACGCTGATATCCTACATTTTCTGGTCGCGCCATTTGAAGATGCGTATATTATTCGACTGTGTCTGGTTGCCATTGTGGTGTTGGCGTTCGGCTACTCGGTCGACCGTTTTTCGATGCAGCACTTTCCAAGGCTATACCGCGCCAGCTATTGGAATCTCAATGACAAGCCGTGGTTTGAAACCTTTAAAACAACGTCCTGGCTATTGTCGTTGGTGGCCCTCATTGTGATTAACTCTTATTCGTACGGCGCAAAATCAAAGGACAAAATCTTGGCGCGAGCACCCGTGACGGTGACGTTTGAGGACGGCAGCACGATGACAGGACGCATGATTGGCAAAGCGAGCGATACGGTATTTTTGATTGATGGCGATTTGGTCAGAGCCATTCCGATGCAAGCGCTGGTGCGTGACTTGACGGTAGGCCGACTTGACGGTATCGCGCCCGAGGCCCGCCCGGCGACGACCGCCGCCAATCCAGCGAATGTGTTGGATGACCGTGTGCGCTCAAAAAAGTCCAGCGCGGTGCAAGCGGAGACAGAAACACGCGAGTAACCGTAGTAGTAGTTAGGCTTTTGGTAGCTCGCTGAGTTTGAGCGCAACCATTTTTTGCGTATCGCTCAGGCTATCTTCTTCGACTGTGAACACCGGTGGTGTGCGCCGAAGCCGACCGAGGTCGTCAGATACAAGCAGATTTTTGAGAAACTCTAGGTTTTTCTCAATGCCCGCGGCGTACGGATCGCCATCCGGGAACCAAGCACCGAGGTAACGCATTGCGTTATCAAAGGTGCCTTTGAGGCGTTCGCGCGTCACGTTTTCATAAAACATGGGCGTTTTCTTGAGCAAGTCTTCGCCGGACTGATACTCAACGCGAGTCGTTCCGTCGTGCTGTTCGCTGATGGCGACACCACCGAGAACAAACTCCGAGTAGAGTCGGTCGCGACACTTTTCCAGGTAGCAGCGGTCCGCCATTTGCGCGACTAAGTCGGCGGTTCCCAGCAGCTTGCCCATAATGCGATAACGCGGGTCAGAAAACTGCAGCGCATTAAGATCCACCTCGTAGCCGGTGTAGTGCACTAACTGAACCGTGTCGTTGATATGCGCGTCCATTTCAAACTGCGGCATGAAGCGTTCGAGAAACCGGGCGCTGCGCGATACATGACTCTTGGTGTACTGCGCACCGTTAACAAATTCGAGATCGTCTGATTTGCGAATATAGCCGGCGTCATGGAAAAGCGCGGCGACGATGCCGACCATGCACAGTTCATGACCCAATTTTTCACTGGCCGGTGCGGCACGCTCTTGGCCGCCAAGAATGCGCGCCATCGCGAGCGTCACGTCGAGCGAATGCTGCATGTCGTGGTAGATCGTGTCGCAGCCAGCGTAACCGGGCAGCTCGCCCTCAAAGAGTTGCCGGAATATGTCAAACGCTCGGGACATGCGCGAGTGGTCTTCGCCCGCGAAGCACTCGTCGAAAATATCGATTACGGCCTCTCGTACCGCGTACGGATTTGAGACCTGTACGGTGCCGGTTACGTCGTAATCGCTGTTGCGCGAATTGTCCACTCACAAACTCCAATGGAATGCCCCCAAGTCTAGGAAATATATAGGGCAAACGCGAGGCAAGGAGGCCGTAAAATGCGTGTTTTATGGCCCTCAAAGAGCCCAAAACAGACAATTTTTTCTAAACTGTGAACTCGGCCACAATCGGCGCGTGATCGGACGGACGCTCCCAGCCTCTTGGGGTCTTATCGATCGTGCTGTGAGTGAGTGATGCGGTGAGTGCAGCGGAGGTTAACAGCAGGTCGATGCGGACGCCGCGGTTGCGGCGAAAGCCAGCCGCTCGGTAGTCCCACCAACTAAACAGTGCGGGTGCCTGATCGAAGGCACGAAAGCTGTCCGTGAGACCGAGCGACAGCAATCGTTCGTAGGCCGCGCGCTCAGCGGGAGACACCAGCACCTGTCCTTCCCACGCGATTGGATCGTGCACATCGTCATCGGTCGGAGCGATGTTGAAATCGCCCATTACAATGAGCTTTGAATGGGCGCGAATCTCTTGTGCCAGATGGTGCTCAAGATGCTGCAGCCAGTCGAGCTTGTAGCGATATTTATCCGAGTCAGGCGTGGCGCCATTGGGTACATACAAGTTGGCGATGCGTAGGTCACCGAGGGTTGTGATAATCACGCGTCGCTGCGGATCGTCTAGGCCCGGTAGGTCGGTTACGATTGACTGCGGACGGCCAACGCGATTTGTCACCGTCTCGGTACGCATGAGCATTGCCACGCCGTTGTAGGTTTTCTGCCCGTTGAACACCACATCGAAACCCGCCTTGTTGAGCGCCTCAACCGGAAAGTCAGCATCGGGTGTTTTGGTCTCCTGCAGCCCGAGAATATCCACACCGGTATTGTCGAGCCACTTGATGACTTGGGGCAGGCGTACACGCAGTGAGTTGACATTCCAGCTTGCGATTTTCATGACGTGTGCTCCCCCGATTGATGGTCAGTCTTTTTAAAATCGATCCGGTGTGATGATGCGCACGCGCCCCAACGATAACGGCCAACTGCCCCGCTGGCGTGGGTGCTGACCGTGTTACCGTGCACCGTTAGACAGAGTGTAGGCGGAAGTCGCCGGCCGGTGGAGTTTATGTCGCGGCCAGTCCGTTGTGTCGGATGAGCGCATCAACAGTCGGCTCGCGCCCCCGAAAGGCGGTAAACGCGTCCATGGCATCGACCGATCCGCCTTTTTCAAGAATGCAGTGCTTGAAGCGCTGGCCTGTCGTTTGATCGAGAATGTGGGTGTCTTCAAAGGCGCTGAACGCATCGGCCGACAGCACTTCGGCCCATTTATAGCTGTAGTAGCCTGCGGCATATCCCCCTGCAAAAATGTGCGAGAACGCATTGGCGAAACGATTGTTGGGTGACACCGGCACTACCGACACCTCTTCGCGCACTTCATGCAGAATGTCCTCATAGTGTTGACCCGGCGGCTCAAGATGCAGGCGCATGTCAAACAGCGCAAATTCAAGCTGACGAACCGACTGAAGCCCGGCGTGAAAGGTGCGTGTGCCGAGTAGTTTGTCAAACAACGCTTCCGGCATGGGTTCGCCTGTTTCGTAATGACCACTGATGAGGCTCAACGTATCGCGCTGCCAAGCAAAGTTCTCGAGGAATTGGCTAGGCAGTTCCACCGCATCCCAAGGTACGCCGTTAATGCCCGCGATACCCGGATACGCGACTTTGCTGAGCAGCAAGTGCAGTGTGTGGCCAAATTCGTGGAAGAGGGTGACAATTTCACTGTGCGTCAGCAGCGCAGGCCGGTCGCCCGACGGTGGCATGAAATTACACACCAGGTAGGCGACTGCTGAACTGTCTGGGCCGTTAATGCGGTTGTGGCCGATGCACTCATCCATCCATGCGCCGCCGCGTTTTTTACTGCGTGCAAACAGGTCTGTATAGAATCGACCCGCGCGCTGACCGTCGCTACCGGTGACTTCAAACAAGCGCACATCGTCGTGCCAAGCTGTTGCGGCATCGAGTGGGCGAATGGTGATTCCGAAAATTTTACCCGTGATGTCGAACATGCCTTCGAGCGCTTTTTCAAGCGGAAAATAGGGCCGTAATGATTCATCGGAAATCTCAAAACGGTCTTCGCGGAGTCGTTCCGCGTAGTACGAAATGTCCCACGGTTTGAGTTCGCTCCCCGCAAAATCTTGTAAATCGCGAAACTCACGTTCAGCGGCTGGGCGGCTGCGACCGGCCAGATCGCGCACAAAATGCACGACCTGTTCACCCGACGCGGCCATCTTCTTAGCCAGTGAATACTCCGAGTAATGGTCAAAGCCGAGTGCCGTCGCGAGCTCTTGGCGCAATGCCAACGTTTCTTCGATGATCGGCGTGTTGTCATAGGCATCGTCGTGCACGCTTCCGGCGGAGGCGCGTGTCGACCAGGCGTTGTAGAACCGCTCGCGCAGTGTGGCGTTTTTGGCATGCGACAGAACAGCAAAATACGCCGGAAAATCGAGGCCAAAATACCAACCGGTCAGGTCACGATCGCGCGCTTCTTGTGACGCCCGAGCCAGAGCGCTCGGCGGTAGGCCTTCAAGTTCTTCGTCCGACTCGGTGTGGTAGTGCCAGGCGTTTGAGCAGTCGAGTACGTTTTCTTCAAATTTCGAGCGTAGCGCCGACAGACGCAGCTGGATTTGCGTAAATTTCTCGCGCTCGTGCGGCTCGAGCGCGACGCCGGCGAGCGTAAAGTCGATCAGCGCGAGATCGAGTAGGCGGGCCTGCTCGGCCGACAGCGCGTCGGTCTCTCGGACAGTCTGATAGGCTTGATACAGCGCCTGGTTCTGACCCACTTCTGACCAAAACGCGGTGATCTTTTCTAGACATGCATTGTGCGCTTCGCGCAGTGCATCGTTGCTCATGACCGAGTTTAAATGACTGATTGGCGACCAAACACGCGCGAACTGGTGGCTCATGATTTCGAGTGGTTCGACGATATCAGTAAAGGTGCGCGGTGTGGTCTCACGCAGCACCGAGTCGATCAGCGCGCGGGACCGGTCGAGCACGTGCTCAATGGCTGTGGTGGCCTCCTCAGCACCCACGCGCGAAAAATCGGGTAGATCGTCCAATATCAATAAAGGGCTAATCGACTTATCGTATTCAAGCGTCATAAATCATCCAGGTGAATTCCCAACTGCCGCCGATGGTAAAGCAAATGTTCACCCTCGCCAATTGGTGACCGTTGCATTTTCGCCCCTTTTCTTGCGGTTTTGCCCTATCTTCTTTCCGAACCGAACGCGCTGATACGGTTTTGATTCGACGGCACTTCGCAAGGCACGTTGATGCTCGGTCGGCGTGGGGTAGTGATGATGAGGTGAAAGCGCGCCGAAACGCTCGTTGGACGCGACCGAATTTACCCACACACGACGCGAACGGGTTACTATTGAGCGCTGTCTAAAACAACAGGAAGAAACATGCGCATCCTCGCCCCAATTTTGGCGCTCTGGCTACTGACACTGGCCAGTGCGTGCACGTCAACCGATTCCGTTTCCAGCCCATCGCCTGACAAAGGGTCTTCTATGAATACACCGCCGATCGCCAAAGTCGCGCCGCATTCCCTGACGGCGCATGGTCACACACGGGTTGATCCGTACTATTGGATGCGCGATGACGCTCGGGAAGACACGGAGGTGCTGGCGTATCTGGAGGCCGAAAACGCGTTCATGAAAACGCAGATGTCGCACACCGAAGAGCTCCAAGAACAACTGTTTGACGAGTTGAGTGCACGCATCAAGCCCGATGATACGAGCGTGCCGGTTCGATATGGCGATTACGAATACTGGACTGAATACCGCGAAGGATTGGAGTACCCCATCTATAAGCGGCGTGATCCGGACGGTTCAGGCGAGCAAGTCATTTTGGATGTCAATGCGCTGGCTGAGCCGTTTGACTACTACAACGTCAGTGCAACGGAAGTCAGTGACAACGGCGAGTGGTTGGCGTATGCCGAAGATACGGTGAGTCGCGGAGAATATCAGCTACGTTTTAAGAATCTCAAAACGGGTAACACGCTCGACACCCGTATTCCGATGGTATCGGGATCTGTGGCCTGGGCCAGTGACAATCAGACGGTGTACTACGTGCGACTGCAGGACGACACACTCATCCCCTATCAGGTCTATCGCCATTCCATTGGCGACGATCCAGCCAATGATGTGAAGGTCTTTGAAGAATCCGATAGCACGTTTTTCGTATGGATGAGTCGCACCCGAGACGGTAATCACATTCAAATCGGTTCCTCGAGCACGCTATCTTCTGAGATGCAGCTCATCGATGCGCACGACGCGGCGGCGTCTGCGGTAACGGTGCTGCCTCGCGAATCCGATCACGAGTATTTTATTGAGCCGCGAGGTGATCATGCCTTGATTCTCACTAATTGGATGGCGCCCAATTTTCGCCTGATGAAATCAAAGCTGGCCACAATCAGTGACAAGTCAACCTGGAAAGAGGTAGTGGCCACCAAGGACGATGTTCTGCTCAGTCGATTTCAGACGTTTAACGACTTTTTGGTGCTTGAGCAGACCGAGGAGGGCATCAATACGCTCACCATCTTGCCCGACGGCGGTGAGTCGTTCGTGATCGACTCCGACGAAGCCGCTTATGCCGCCTCCATTGATGCCAATCCCAATATGGACAGCCATGTGTTTCGTTATCGCTACGAGTCGCTGGCCACACCCGATTCGATCATCGATTACGACCTTAAAACGGGCAAGAAGACGATTCGCAAGCAGCAATATGCTGGCCCCGATTTTGATTCGACTGATTACGAAACCGCGCGCATTAATACCATCGCCCGTGACGGTACGGCCGTACCGGTCTCACTACTGTACAAGAAGGGGCTCAAACCCGATGGGTCTCACCCCCTTTATTTGCTCGGATACGGTTCGTACGGCTCGACCTATGAGCCTGGGTTTCGTAGCCAACGCATGAGTATGGTGGATCGAGGCGTGGTGTTTGCCTTGGCGCATATCCGCGGTGGACAAGAGAAAGGTCGCCAATGGTATGAGGACGGCAAGCTGCTCAAAAAGAAGAACACGTTCACCGATTTTATCGACGTCGCTGAAGATTTGAAGGCGCGTGGGTGGGCGCATCCGGACAAACTGGTGGGCACCGGGCGTAGTGCTGGTGGCTTGCTCATTGGGGCGGTGGCCAATATGGCTCCCGAGACGTTCGCCATCTTGCTAACCGAAGTACCGTTTGTGGATGTCGTGACCACCATGCTCGATGAGTCGATACCGCTTACAACGTTTGAGTTTGATGAATGGGGCAATCCAAAAGATAAGGCGTACTACGACTATATGCTGTCTTATTCGCCCTATGATCAGATCGAGGCCAAAGACTATCCCCACATGCTGGTCAGTACCGGCCTATGGGATCCGGCTGTGCAGTATTGGGAGCCGGCAAAATGGGTCGCCAAACTGCGCGCAACAAAGACTGACGATAACCGTCTGCTTTTTTATACCGATATGAACGCCGGTCACCGAGGATCGGCGGGCCGCTTTAAGCGCCAGCGAGATTTTGCGATCAAGTATGCTTTTATGTTTGATTTGCTCGACATTGACTTCTAAACGCACGAATGGTCTTTGCCGTTGGCGCTAGGTGAGGATCCGGGTTCTGTCGAACAACGGCTCGATCAGGTGATGGCCGGTGAGGTTGAGTGGCGGTGACTTGGCATCACCGGCTGATGAGATGGTTGATCGGCAACGTGCGGTTACGTTAGCGATGCCAATCGTGCTCGGATGGCGTGTAGGCCCAGTGCGTTGAGTTTTTCAATGTTATTCGCGGGAATTTGATCGGGATTGGCATAACGCTTGAGCGCCGCTTCGACACTGGCCTCTCTTAGAAGGTGCAGCATCGGATAGGGGGAGCGATTCGTGAAATTTTCTGGGTCATTGTTCTTGGTGCCGGCAAATTGGTAGTCAGGATGAAAGCTGGCAACCTGATAAACACCGGCATGCGACAGTCTCACGAGCGCGTCGTCCGCCGCGTTGAGAAACTGGTTGTAGTCGAGAAACTGTGTGAGCACATGCGGATGGATGAGCAGCGTGGTCGCGACTTCGGGATGCTGATCGAGATGCGACAATTCAGTCTCTAGGTCGCAGAGCAAATCGGCTTCGGTGGCGGCATCGGAGACGCAAAAACGAATCGTCTCGAGCACGCGTTCGCGTCGAGCGAACGGGCATAGGTCCAGTTCAATAACGAAGTGATCGAGCCACTGTTGGGTCTGACGAACCGCGGTCGCTGCGTTGATCAGTTCGTTATCCTGCATCATACGTTGATCGTCGAGGTCGGCGTGGCCTCTCCCTTGTCCCATCCGCTAGCACGGCGCGAACCTCGAATGACGGAAAACCTGGCATGACGCTAATCAGAGAGGGTCTGACTCAGTCAAGGCGGGTTGGCAGCGGACTTGGTATCGTTCGCCGTCAATCTCGATGATATCGCGGTCTACGATCTTCCGCCGTTTGCGGGTTTCAGGCTCATTGTTGACCTGAACATTGCCATCGGCGATGCGCTGTTTGGCTTCGCCGCCGCTCGTCGCTAGATTCTCGAGCTTAAGCAACTTGAACAGTTCAATGGGTTGATGGCTGATGTGGATAATATTGATGTCAGCCCCCGTAGCGTTTTATCAGCACATACGTCAGTCCAACCCCTAAGAGCACCGATACGGCAAAAGAGCCCAAGGCTTTCCAACGCATTTTTTTTGCAAAATCGCGGTTGGTAAACGGCGCGATTAAGAATGGACGCTTGTCTGGTGGCGCGCCGATCACATTAATGCCGGGAATCGTCGCATGGCGTCGTTTCTCGAGCGCGATTTGCTGACGGGCGTCCTCGCGCGCGACTTCCCACTCGGCTTGGTCTAGTACGCCATCGTTGTTGCTGTCAAAGCGATTAATCAACTCGGTTTGGTTTTTTTTCCAGTTGGTGATCAATCGCCGGATTTCATCCGCATCGTTCCAATCGTCAATCGCCTCATGCGTTTTGTGCAGTCCGATGACGCAAATGAGTTCATTCGGCATGATGAAGTACTCGCGAAAACGATAGTTTGTGCCGCGAAACGAACCTACGGTGCGGAGCGTGGCGGCTTGATTGCCGTTCCAGGTGCGTTTGTGCACGGGAAACACGTCGGCGCCCTCAGGATCAATGACGCAGGTGCCGGTCTCATCGCGTATCGCAAACAGCGAATCACTGGTTTCACTTTCCACATGCACCCAGTCATTATTGCGATTGCGCTCAACAACATACGACCACCACGCGCACTCTCGACCTGAGAGGGGGGATTGGATGGGTGGCCCGTCGAGCAATTCGGCGCGGCCTTCAAGCTCCACATAGCCTTGCTCAGCGGAACGGGCTTTAGAGGTGGGAACGTCCTCAAGGGTCCGAGCGCGAATAAGATAGCGAAACGCCCAGAACAGTGACAAACACAGCACAACGGCTAAACCACCGCCGATCATCAGGAAACCCTGGGTATCGGCGGTGGCAATGTTGTCACCGATGCGCGTAAGAAACCTCATTTGCGGAGTGTGGTCGCGTGCTACTGCCAGTAACGTTACCGCGTCAATCGGCTCGATTGACCCGCGCATTGAGCGGCGAGCCGGTGAAACCGCACGCCACTAGGTTCGCTAGCTGTCCGCTCGACCGCGTGCATCCTGCGCTAGTTAAACAACGCTTTGACGTTAACGTCGGCTTTTTCTTCTTCGGCAAACTCAAGCAAATCCGCTTTTTCGAAGTTGAAAAAGCGCGCGATAAGCAGGTCCGGAAACTGGTCAACCCGAATGTTGTTGAGATTGACCGAGGCGTTGTACAGCTCGCGACGGTCGGCAATCGACTCTTCCAATGATGTGATGCGCTTGGCCAGATGCTGAAACGACTCGTTTGCTTTGAGGTCAGGATAGTCTTCTGCCACAGCAAAAAGGCTGCCTAATCCCATGCGCAGCTGCGTTTCGGCTTTGCCCAGTTCGTCGAGGTTGCCACTTTGCTGGGCTTGCGATACACGGGTCCGCGCTTCCATTACTTGGCGCAGCGTTTCCTGTTCATAACCCATATATTCTTTACAGGTATCGACCAGCTTGGGCAATTCGTCGTGGCGTTGTTTGAGCAGCACGTCGATGTTGGCCCAGTTTTTCTTGACGTTCTCGCGCAGTGCCACCAGGTGGTTATAGAGCACTACGCCGTAGGCAAATATCAGACCAAGAACGGCGAGTGTGATCAAAAAAGAAACCATAGTCGGCCCCTTGTATACTTAGACAGCAATCATTATATCATTGCCACCCATCTTAAAAGGGACCTGTTTCATGTCTTATGAATTCGATCTGATCGCCATCGGCGGAGGGAGCGGCGGCTTAGCGGCGGCTCAGCGGGCGGCGTTACACGGCGCCAAAGCGTGCGTCATTGAATCGGGGCCGCTGGGTGGCACCTGTGTCAACGTGGGGTGTGTGCCCAAAAAGGTGATGTGGTATGCCGCGCATGTTGCGCATGCCGTGCATGACGCCAACGGCTATGGCGTGCTGGCAGCGCAAACCGGTATGGACTGGGAAGGGCTTGTGACGCGGCGGGACGCCTACGTTAAGCGGCTCAACGGTATCTACGAGCGCAATTTGGCCAATAAAGACGTGGAGTATGTGGTGGGCAGCGCGGCATTTGAGGATGCCCATTCGGTACGTGTAGGCGATCGACGCCTCACCGCGAAGCACATCATCATTGCGACGGGCGGTTTTCCTACCCGGCCCGATATCCCGGGCGGTGACCTTGGCATTACGTCTGATGGGTTTTTTGAACTGACGCATCAACCCAGAAAAGTCGCCGTAGTGGGAAGTGGCTATATTGCAGTCGAACTGGGCGGAATGCTCAACGCATTGGGCAGCGAGGTGCATCATTTTGTGCGCAAGGAGTCGGTGCTGCGGGGGTTCGATCCGATTCTTAAGGACACACTGATGGAAACGATGGCGGCGCAAGGTGTGTCGTTCTACACGAATACGGCGCCAACAGCGGTCGCCAAGCAAGGCGGCGCGTACACGCTCACCACCAACACCGGAGACCAGCACGAGGGTTTTGACGAGGTGCTGTGGGCCATCGGTCGGACCCCCAA
Source organism: Pseudomonadota bacterium (assembly GCA_039028935.1). NCBI lineage: Bacteria > Pseudomonadati > Pseudomonadota > Pseudomonadota bacterium. Next base: position 99,854 of record JBCCHD010000007.1, read on the forward strand.
TACGGCGACACTCAATCTGGATGCAGCGGGCGTCGAGCATGACCGTCGAGGCTTTGTGCCGACCGATCGATATCAAAATACCAATGTCGAGAACATTTATGCGATCGGCGATGTGGCGGGTACTGTAGCGCTTACCCCGGTTGCCATCGCCGCAGGTCGACGATTGTCCGACCGCTTATTTGGCGGCATGAGCGACCGCTATCTGGATTACAGCGATATCGCCACTGTGGTGTTCTCTCATCCTGTGATGGGCACCGTCGGGCTGACTGAACCTGAGGCGCGTGAGCAGTTTGGCGACGACATCGAGGTATTTACCTCGCGATTCACGCCGATGTACTACCAGCTGACCGAGCGAAAACTGCCCGCCGCCATGAAGCTCATCACGCAGGGTAAAACACGCAAAGTCATCGGTTGTCACGTGATTGGTGACGGCGCCGACGAAATGATGCAAGGCTTCGCCGTCGCGGTAAAAATGGGCGCAACGAAAGACGACTTTGATAACACCGTCGCCATTCACCCCACGAGTGCCGAAGAGTTTGTGACCATGCCGTAGTGGTGTTGATGCGTGTATCACCTTGCTCAGCTCAACATCGCACAACTTGTCGCGCCACTGGATTCGCTTCAGCTCAAGGGGTTTGTCGATCAGCTGGAGGGCATCAATGCTCTGGCCGATAACGCGCCCGGTTTTGTGTGGCGTCTGCAGACTGAAGAAGGCGACGCGACCGGCATTGACGCGTTCGGCGACGACATCATTGTCAATCTCTCCGTGTGGGAAAACGCGGAGGCACTTCGAGCATTTGTCTATGGTGTCGCACATCGAGATGTCATGCGGGGCCGCAGGCAGTGGTTTAAGAAAATGGAGGCGGCCCATTTGGTGATGTGGTGGATAAAAAAGGGCGATCTGCCGACGGTCGAGGACGCTCGGGACAGGCTTGATCATCTGCGCGCCCAAGGTCATAGCGCTCGCGCATTCGATTTTCGGCATCTCTATCCGATCGCCCAGCCGTGCGGTCGACCAACGCCTAAAAGAACTGACTGATGACCGACAATACTCACATTCGACGCTTTCTCGACTACACGCCCATGCTAGGGCAACGTGTTTTTGTCGATTCGTCAGCGGTGGTGATCGGTCAGGTAACACTGCACGACGACGTGTCGATCTGGCCGCTTGTCGTCGCACGAGGCGACGTCAATTTCATCAGTATCGGGGCGCGCAGTAATATCCAAGATGGTAGCGTGCTTCATGTGGCTTCACGTCGCCCGGATTTGCCCGAGGGTTATCCGCTCATCATCGGTGAGGATGTCGTGGTCGGTCACAAGGTAATGCTGCATGGTTGTCGCATTGGCGATCGGTGTCTGATCGGTATGGACGCGATGGTGATGGATGGGGCGGTAGTTGAGTCGGAGGTGCTCGTGGCAGCGGGTTCGCTGGTGGCCCCCGGCAAAGTGCTGGAGAGTGGGTTTTTGTATCAGGGACGACCGGCACGGCGGGTGCGGGCGCTAACCGACAATGAGCACAAGCGGCTGCACTCGGGCGCGGCCCACTACGTGGAGCTCAAAAACGCCTATTTGGCTGATGAAAACTCGTAAACGATTGAAAAGACTGGGCTAGTGGCCTTAAGCTGCGCGACGATTTGCGGTATCTTGAGCGTGGTTTAACCCCTTTTTCAGGTGCTGGTCGTTTCTACACGCATACCGATCAACTCCGGAGTTCTTCATGATACCCACTTATCAGTCAGATTTATTCTCTCGCCGCCGCATCGCGTTCCCGCGTTCGCGAGCGGGTGGCATCCTGAGCCTGCGGCAAAAACTGGCCGACGCACGCTTCAGCACCCTGGCTGTGTTGTTATTGACGGCCGGTTGCATTGCAGAGGCCCCCTCTTTGAAAGCAGAAGAAATACGCACCACGTTGGATGACCAGCAATCCGTTGCGGTCACTATCTATAATGAAAATTTGGCGCTCGTAAAAGACGCACGGCAGGTCACGCTCGACAGTGGTGTGAATCAGCTGGCCTATCGTGGCGTGAGCGCCCGTATGCGTCCCGAAACCGCCCTCATCCGCAGTCTGACCAAAACCGGGAGTGTTCAGGTCATTGAGCAAAACTTCGATTTCGACTTGCTCACCCCGCAAACGCTGCTTGAGAAGTACACGGGCAAAACGGTGCAGATTGCGACCATGAACCCGGCTACCGGCAAGGAGACCATTGAAGATGCAACCGTGCTCAGCACGAACGGGGGTACAGTCGTGCGCATCGGGGATCGAATAGAGGTTAATCCCACTGGCCGATTTATTTTCAGCGATGTGCCCGCCAATTTGCGCGACGAACCCACGCTGTCGATCATGATGAACAACAGTGGCGCGAAGTCTCAAGATCTTGAGCTTAGCTATCTGACCGGCGGCTTGTCGTGGAAGGCCGACTATGTGGCTGAAATTAGCGACGACGATCGCGAGCTCGACCTGATGGGGTGGGTCACACTTAACAACCAAAGTGGCGCGACGTACAACAATGCAACGATGCAGTTAGTCGCCGGCGATGTGAACCAAGTACAGCCGGAGAACATGGCGCGCATGATGAAGTCGCGCTCTATGATGGCCGAATCCGTGGCCGCCGATGCGAGCATGGCTGAAGAAAGTCTGTTCGAATACCACCTGTATACCCTCGGGCGACCTACGACGATAAAAGACAAGCAAACCAAACAGGTCTCTTTGCTGACGGCAGCCGATGTCGGCGTTAAAAAAGAACTGGTGTTGCAAGGGAGTAATTACTACTACAGCTCGAGCTATGGCGACATTGGCCAAAAAATGAAGTTTGGTGTGTTCGTGCAGTTTGACAATGAAAAGAGCGAAGGACTGGGCGTGCCGCTACCCAAAGGCGTGGTGCGTGTCTACAAGAAAGACTCGAAAGGCAATGCGCAGTTTGTGGGCGAAGACCGCATCGATCACACACCCAACAAAGAGCGCGTGCGACTCAAGCTGGGTGACGCCTTCGATGTTACAGCGAACAAAAAACAAACCGATTTCAAGGTGCGAGAGCGTGTGATGAAGCGCAACGTGTTCGACTCCAGTTTTGACATTGAAGTGAAAAACGCCAAGAAAGAAGCGGTGGAAGTGGTGATTCGCGAACCGATTCCGGGTGACTGGGAAATGTTATCGGAAAGCGAAACACATAAGAAAGTAGCCGCTGGCACGGCGGAGTGGCGCATCCGAGTGCCGGCCGAGGGGTCCAAAACCCTCACCTACACGGTGCGGGTGAAATACTGACTTGTAGCGCTTAATCGCGACGTCCGTGTTCGCTGTGGAGCCGTCCTGGCCAGCAGCGGATGCGTCGGCGTCGCGAGCGCGCGTCAGGCGGTGATGATCGGACAGTATCGCGACGCCCTATTCTACGACCTCAACACCCCGCCAAAACGCCACGCGATCTTTGATGTTGCTCGCCGCTTTTTTGGGCTTCGCGTAGTAGAACGCGGCGTCTGCATTTTCTTTTTCCGCCACGACTACGTTGTAATAATTGGCCGTGCCTTTCCAAAAACACGTGCTGGTTGTGGTGCTGTCAGTAAAGTACGCTCGATTGAGCGACGCCTCCGGAAAATAGTGATTCCGCTCCACGACCACTGTGTCGTCCGACTCAGCGAGTACCACACCGTTCCATATTGCTTTCATCTCAATTCCTCTTTCCCGCGGATGCGTATCCGCTCAATGGCTTGACCCCCGCCAACCTCCGCGTCAACGCAATACGGTGACGGGGGGAGTGTCGATCGCACTTTTCGTCGCGGCAATGCCGCTTACGCCAACGATTGCGGCGCCGGCAGTAGCGCCGACCAGCCACAGCCACGGATTGATCGACCAGGGCATGTTAAACAGCTGCGTCGCCGCCAGCGCGCCGACAATGGTGGCCCCAAGTGCTGCGAACAAACCGCTCGCGAGGCCAAGCAGGGTGAACTCGGCGGCTAGACCCATAAAAACCGTGCGCCGTTTGGCGCCGAACGTACGGAGCAGCGCACTTTCGTAGCGGCGCTCGTCCAGCGTGGATTGAACCGCGGCAAATAAGACAACCACGCCAGCGAGCAGCGTGAACAGAAAGACGACCTGCACCGCGAGTACCGCCTTGTCGATAATGCGGCGAACTTGATCGAGAGTGGCTTCAATGTCGATGACCGAAATGCCAGGATAGGCGCGCACCAGCTTTAGCAGGGCTGAGCGCTGATCGTCTTCAACATTAAAACTGGTGATAAAAGTTTGCGGTGCATCGGCCAGCGCGGCGGGCGTGAACACCATAAAAAAATTGGGCTCAAACGACTCCCATCGCACTTCTCGATGGGAGGTGACAGTCGCTTCGATCTCATTACCGGCCACGTTAATGGTGATTACGCTGCCCAACGGGAGCGCCATGGATTGGGCGGCATCGATCTCCACTGACACCTGGTTTTGATCGGGGCTGGATGTGGCCGACCCGTTGCGGTGGTGTGGAGCGTTGGGCGTGGCTGACACGTCGTCGCGTTCGTCCAAGTAGTCGCCATCGATCGTGCCCCACCACTCGCCGGCCACAACGGTGTTCGAGGCAGGCAGTTGATTGCCGTAAGTCAAGTTGGCATCGCGGTTGGCGAGCCGTCGACCGCGGGGGTCGGCGTACACACGCTGCGTTACCTCGACGCCATCGACATGGGTCATGCGCGCGCGCACCAGCGGCACCAACTCCGGTTGCCCCAATCCCTCTGTATCCATCAGCGACATCAGTCCGTCGACTTCGCCGGGTTGAATATTGATGATGAATTGATTCGATGCGGTGGCGTCCAGCGTCGCGCGCCAACCCAGCAGCAAATCGTTACGCACAATCGTCAGAACGAGCAACACCATCAGCCCCAGACCGAAGGCCACTATCTGCACCGCACTGTCGGAGCCGCGACGCGCGATGTTGGCCAGCCCATAGCGCCACGCCACACCCACGCGGTTGCTGCGCTTGGACAGCAGCGCAACCAACAAACGCCCGACGCCAAACAATACCGCGCCGGTTACCGCGGTACCGCCGAGAATAACAACCAGCAGCGGTAAATCGCGCACCGACCAATAGACCAACCCACCCAGTGCCAGAATGGCCAGGCCGTACGTCAGCCAGGCGCTGGTCGGGGGCGGCAACAGGTCTTTGCGCAGAACGCGCGCGGGCGGCGTGTCGCCCAGATGCATCACCGCGGGCAACGCGAACCCCGTAAGCAAAATAAGCACCGTGCCGATGCCCAACACAAACGGTTTGAATGAGGCGGGCGGTAGGTCGTCTTGCAGCAAGTCAGCCAGAATAGTTGTCAGTAAGCGCTCGGCACCGTAACCCAACGCCGCGCCGATAAAACTGGCGATCAACCCGATCACCACCAACTGCGACAGCGCGCTGAGTAACACAAAGCGCTGTGAGGCGCCCACCGTCTTCATCAGCGCGGCGGTATCGAGGCGACGTTGGGCATAGCGGCGCGCCGACATGGCCACGGCAACCGCCGCCAACAGCAGACTGATCAGCGACGCGAGCCCCAGAAACCGACCGGCCCGGTCAATGGCGTTATTGAGCTGATTGCCCGCATCGCCCTGACTTTGAAGACGCACTCCTTCCAGGTCGAGCGCCTGGATATCGCCGATAAAGCGCTCGACTTGAGCGGGTTGACCTGCCATCAGGCCAAAATGTTGAACGCGCGAGCCTTCCTGCACCAGCTGGGTGGAGGGCACGTCGTCGATATTCATAATGAGCGTCGCGGACAGTCCTGAAAACCCAGGGTTTTGATCCGGACGGAAGCTGAGCACCGCACCGATGGTGAACGTGCGAGCGCCAATCTCAACTTGCTCACCCGGTGCGGCGCCGAGGCGCGCGAGCAAGGCGGTATCAAACCACACGACCCCAGGTTCGGGCATCGATTCAACACGCTCCCCCGGTGCGCCGATGCTCGGCGCGATGCGCACCTCTCCTCTGAGCGGATAGTCACTGCTCACCGCCTGAATGGTTGCGAGCACACTTTCGTCGTCGCGAAACACAACGGATGGAAAATTGAGGATTCGAGCGGTGCGCAAATCGAGTCCGCGCGCGGTGGCAAACACAATCGGGGGTAACGGCTGTGCCGAACGCAAACGCACATCCGCCGCTAACACTTCCGACGCTTGGCGCTGCACGGCCTGGTTGATGCGGTCGGTGAGAAAACCGATGGCTGTGACGGTTCCCGCCGCCACAATGAGGGCCGCGAGCAATACCGCGAGTTCACCCGCCCGTGCGTCACGCCAGAGCGAGCGGAGGCCAAACCGAATGGCGCGCATTAGAGGTTGGCTCCCGATAGGGCGCTACGCATCGTTGACCAGTTGTCCGGCGGCAAGCCGCAATGTGCGATCGCATCGGGCCGCCAGTGTTTCATCGTGCGTGACGAGCACCAGCGTGGTTTGCTGCTGATCGTTAAGTGCGAACAACAGATCGACGATCGTATCGCCCGTCGCGCTGTCGAGATTACCGGTGGGCTCATCGGCAAACAGCACGCTGGGTTTGCCCGCAAACGCTCGAGCGATTGCCACGCGCTGTTTTTCGCCGCCGGAGAGTTGATTGGGATAGTGTCCGGTTCGGGCACCCAGTCCCACCGATTCGAGTATCTCCAGCGCGCGGCGCTTGGGGTTATGGGTGTCCCCGAGCTCGAGCGGCAGCATCACGTTTTCCAACGCGGTGAGTGAGGGCACAAGATGAAACGACTGAAACACAAAGCCAACGCGATTGGCTCGAAGTGCTGCACGTCCGTCTTCATCCAGTGCACCGAGCTCGGTGCCGTCGAGACTGATTGAACCGCGGCTGGCGGTGTCGAGCCCCGCCAAAAGTGCCAGCAGTGTGGATTTGCCTGCGCCGGACGGTCCACAAATTGCCACAGTTTGACCCGGGTCAATACGGAAACTCACGTCGTCGAGAATGGTCAGAGATCCCTCGGGACTGGTAACCTGTTTAGTCAGCGATTGCGCGTCAAGTGCCGGAGGTTGGTGATTGCTCATGAAGAAAATCTGGATAGCTGTGTGGTGGATGGTGTTGGTGGCGTTTCCAGCGGCCGCATGTGAACACACGAACGATGAAAAACCGGTGATTCTGGTGGTTGGCGACAGCTTGAGCTCGGCCCTTGGCCTCGATCTGAATCAAGGTTGGGTGGCCTTACTCGAGCAGCGTCTTGCCCAACAGAGTATGGACTATCGAGTGATGAACGCCAGTATTTCTGGCGACACCACATCCGGTGGCTTATCAAGGCTCAAAAACGCCCTGCCCGAGCTTAACCCAACGCTCGTTGTCATCGAACTGGGTGGCAATGACGGGCTGCGCGGCTTGTCGCTCAAATCGATGAAACAGAATCTCACCGACATGATTCGCTTGGCGTCAGAGCAGGGTGCCCATACCGCACTGCTTGGCATGCGCATTCCAAGTAATTATGGACCGCGCTATACCCAAAGGTTCCACGCCATTTACGCTGAGCTCGCCGAGGAGCATGACTTGCCCTACGTGCCGTTTTTCATGGAGGGGGTTGCGCTTGATCAGACGCTCATGCAGAGCGACGGCATTCACCCGAATGCAAGTGCACAACCGGTGCTGCTCGACACCGCCTGGCCGGCCATTGAGCAGGGCCTGAAGGAAGCCTGCGCGCGGTAGCACTTCCACGCCCACGCCATCAATCGCCTTAATTGTTGAGCGCGGGTGTTCAGCGTCTTCGTGACGGCGACGGGTGGTCGAGTGCGTTTTAGCGCAGGCCAGTACGCGCTTTGCGGCCGAGCGTTGGTGATTCACTGCCGCGCCCGATTGGATGTTGGGCGTCAGCGTCGGCGGGGTTGCGACGCCATGAGCGTGTCGCGCACCGACGCGGTATCGGGTCGTACTTCGTGCCATACCCAAAACGCCTCGGCGGCCTGTTCAATCAGCATGCCAAGTCCGTCGTGCGCCGCGTGGGCACCCTGTGCCAGCGCCCATTTTAAGAATGGTTGAGCGGCGTCACCGTACATCATGTCGTAACACACCGCGTCGCGCAGCCACGCCGGATCGATGTCGGGCTGATGCCCGTGCAGCGATGCACTGGTGGCGTTAATGATGACATCCATCGGTTCGGCCGCGGCCGTTACTGAGTCGATTAAACGCACGTCGCCCAGACGGGCGACTCGTTCGATAAGGGTCTCGGCGCGCGACACGGTGCGATTATGGATGAACACCGCCGACGGCATTTCGGCGAGTATCGCACCCAGACTGCCTCGCGCCGCGCCGCCGGCCCCCAATAACAGCACGCGCTTGTTCAGTAGCGAAACACCGTGGAATCGCAAATCGGCAATTAACCCGGCACCGTCCGTGTTGTCGGCCAGCACCACATCGTGATCCAGAAACTGCAGCGTATTTGCGGCGCCCGCATTGAGCGCGCGGTCGGTGCGCAAATCGGCGTACTCAAACGCTCGCGCTTTGTGTGGCACCGTGACGTTGAGGCCGCGGCCACCCGAAGCGAAAAACTCGTTCACCTCGTCGTCAAACTGCTCGACCGTTACACGTTGGCGCTGATAAGACAGATCGATGCCAAACTGACGCGCAAAGGCATTGTGAATCGTGGGTGACAGGCTCTGAGCGATGGGGTCGCCAATAACGGCAAAGCGCAGCGTCATGGCGTCGGCCGTCGTTCGCGGTTCGTAGATCGACTGGAAATCGGGTTTGCAGAGGAGGGTAAAAAGGCGCACGCGCGCACGCGGTGCGTCTCAGCGCAGGCCGTTTGCGTGTTTCTTGGCACGGGCTTAATCGCTGAGTAACGTCGCCATGGCCGGCGCGAAATACGTCAGGATCCCGTGGGCGCCGGCGCGCTTGATGCTGGTCAGTGATTCGACCATGACCGCATCATGATCCAGTGCGCCGGCGGCAGCGGCCATTGTCATCATGGTGTACTCGCCGCTTACCTGATACGCCATCACCGGCACATTAACCGCCTCGCGCGCTCGTCGCACGATATCCAGATACGGCAGCGCGGGTTTGACCATCACCATGTCCGCGCCCTCGTTGACGTCGAGAATCAGCTCGTCGATGGCTTCGTCGCTGTTTGCGGGATCCATTTGATAGCTTTCTTTTGAAGCGCCGCCCAGGCTCTTCGCGCTGCCGACCGCATCGCGAAACGGGCCGTAAAACGCGGAGGCATATTTGGCCGAGTAGGCCAGTATCTGCGTATGGATATGTCCGTCGTGTTCGAGTGCCTGGCGGATGGCGCCAATCCGGCCGTCCATCATGTCGGAGGGTGACACCACGTCGGCGCCCGCGTCGGCATGGGACAGGGCCTGTTTGACAAGCACCTCAACGGTTTCATCGTTGAGCACATACCCCGCGTCGTCGGTGAGCCCGTCCTGGCCGCTGGCGGTATACGGGTCCAGCGCAATGTCCGTCATGACGCCCAGCTCAGGAAAGCGCTCTTTGATCGCACTGACACTCGTTTGCACCAGTCCAGCAGGGTCATAAGCATCTGAGGCGTCTTCACTTTTTGCGTCTTCGCCGACGACCGGGAAGAGCATGATGGCCGGGATATCGAGCGCCACCGCACGCTCAGCCGCCGCCAGTAGCGCATCGGGTCCGTGCCGGGCCACGCCAGGCATCGAGGGGATGTCTTCCTGACCTTCGTAGGGAGTAATAAAAACCGGCCAGATCAGGTCATCCACAGACAGTCGATGCTCGCGGGCGAGACGTCGTGAGAAATTGTGTTTGCGAAGCCGTCGTTTTCGCGTGTTCGGAAACTGCTGGTGAGTCATAGGCGCCTCGAAACCCGTGGCGGCAATGGATGCACGGCGCGGGCCAGGTGTCTGAATGAGAAAGAATTTATACCTATGGATGATACCTGAATTGCACTTTGCGTGTAATATTTGCGCTATGAGTACGGTCCCTATTGATGACGCAGTCCGCCGCGAGCGTTATGACAAGCTTGTGGCCACGTTTAATGCCGATTTGTTTCGCTATGCCTATTGGCTGAGCCGGGACCGACAGCTTGCTGAAGACGTGGTGCAGGATACGTTGCTTCGCGCCTGGAAATCGCTCGACCAGCTTCGCGACGACGCATCCGCCAAGCATTGGCTGTTCACCATCGTGCGGCGCGAGCATGCACGGTTTTACGAGCGCAAGCGACTCGAAACGGTCGATATCGATACGCCGGGATTGCATGACGAAAATTTAGAGACCAGTGGTTGGAACCACGATGTTGAAGCGGTACGCGACGCCATGGCGGAGCTACCGGTGGAGTATCGAGAGCCGTTGGTTTTACAAGTGAGTCTTGGCTATAGCGTAAAAGAGATAGCCTCGCTCATGGAGCTGGGCGACGGCGCGGTACTGACTCGATTGTTCCGTGCACGCAAAAAGCTCAAAACGATTTTGGAAGACAGCTACGCCCGCTCTTGATCAGCCGGCGTGACGAGAAGTAACGATGAAGAAAGACAAACCGTTCATTCAAGACATGGTGGCCGACCCGGGCAACCTTAGCGATGAATTGAGGGACCATCTCGCCCGCGATGATGACAGTCGTGCGTTGCATGAGGCGGTCGTTGAGTTCGACGAGGCCATGCGCGCCGCGCTGGATGTTGATGTGCCCGAGGGACTTGGCAATCTCGATGCGCTGCTCGCGCGAGACAGTGCGCAGGACACGAGCGGCCAAAACGTGGTACCGCTCAGGAAGCCAGCCACCGCCAGCACACCCATCGAACCCCGCAGCAATAAACCACTCTTTGCGTTGGCCGCGTCGCTGTTGTTGGGCGTGGGTGCACTGTTCGGTGTTCAGCTAGGGAAAATCTCTACGGATTTACCTGAGGCGATGGTGGCGCACGTCGATCATGAGCCCCATTTACTGTCTGGGGACTGGTCGACTGTGCCGGCGTTTCACGTGCAATCGGTGTTAAACCGGGGTAACGTGTCGCTAAAAGGCGACATTGGCACTGTCAGGCATGCTGGACTATGTTCATTTCGGGGAAATAATGTTGCGCATGTCGTGGTCCAGTCTTCTAACGGACCTGTAACGCTGATGTTACTGCCCGATGAAAAAACTCGGGGTATTCAGTCGTTCGAAGAGGAAGGCTATAGCGGTGTTCTGATTCCGGTTGGCGACGGTAGCATTGCGATAATTGGCAATGACGAACAGTCAACCGAAGAGGTGCGACAAAACGTAACCGACAAAGTCGCTTGGACAATTTAAGCGCGTAACTCAACTCAAGCCCTGTTTTGGGGGCAATTCTATCTTGGAGATTTACCATCATGGCGAACAAATCAAACTTAAACCCACTGGCTCTTGCTGTTAGCGCTGCTGTTGCAGGTTCAGTTCTTGCCGCTCCTGTCAGCAATGCAAGTCCCTTTGGCATGAACGCCATGGGTGCTGGCTACATGGTTGAAATGGGCGAAGGCAAATGCGGCGAAGGCAAATGTGGCGGCGAAAAGTCTGAAGGCGAAGGCAAGTGCGGCGAAGGCAAATGCGGCGGCGACAAAGCTGAAGGCGAAGGCAAGTGCGGCGAAGGCAAATGCGGCGGCGACAAAGCTGAAGGCGAAGGCAAGTGTGGCGAAGGCAAGTGCGGCGGCGACAAAGCTGAAGGCGAAGGCAAGTGCGGCGAAGGCAAATGCGGCGGCGACAAAGCTGAAGGCGAAGGCAAGTGTGGCGAAGGCAAGTGCGGTGGTGCTTCCTAAGCAAGCTACCTGACGCCCTTCGCGGGCTCGATCAAAGAGGGTCTGCTTCGGCAGGCCCTTTTTTTTGTCGCGGTGATGCCCGGTGGGTGGATCTTGGCTTGCGTCCATGAGTCGTCAATCGCGATACAAGATCGCGATGAATAAGAAGTGGTTGCGCCAAAGACTCATTGCGTCACTCGGTGGCCACTCCTGCGTGCTCGAGCGGGGCAATGGACGCGCATCACCGGATCAGCCGTCTTCGCGCAACGAATCAGGCCTCATTGCAGGGTGCGTCGGAAATTTGTTTTGCACACAATGTGCCCACCTTCACCCTACCGGTGGTTTGGGCAATAATCCCGTGACAAGAATCAGTAAACAGAGGCGGGTTCTGTGGACGGTGCAGTGAAACGATGTGGTTGGGCGAGTGGACAGGATGACGCGTACGTGCGGTACCACGACGAAGAGTGGGGCGTGCCGTGTTACGACGACACCGTACTGTTTGAGTTTTTGATTCTCGAAGGCGCACAGGCGGGTTTGAGTTGGGCGACAATCTTGAAAAAGCGTGAGGGCTACCGACGCGTGTTCGTCGATTTTGAGGCCGCAAAAATTGCGCGTTTCACTCAGAAGCGAATAGAAAAAGCGCTGCTTGATCCGGGCATCGTGCGGAATCGACTCAAAGTGAACGCGGCGGTGACGAACGCCAAAGCCTTTTTATCGGTCCAGAAGGAATTCGGCTCTTTCGCGGAGTTCATTTGGGGCTTTGTCAACCACACGCCCGTTCAGAATCGTTGGACCTCAATGAAGCAGGTGCCGGCGAGTACCGCGGAATCTGATCGAATGAGCAAGGACTTAAAAAAACGGGGCTTTAAGTTTGTGGGCAGCACCATCCTATACGCGTACATGCAGGCGGTGGGCATGGTGAATGACCACACGACCGATTGCTTTCGTCACGGACCCTGTAAAAAATTGGCCAAAGCGGGTCGTTAACATGCCGACCCGATTCGGGCGTTGTGTGCCGAAAGCGATTCGGTCAGGGTCGCCGCGGTGCGGGTTTCGTTCGCGAATTACGGCAGTGGGTTGGTTAGATCAAACACGACTCGGAACATGCGCTGCTCTTCGATTCGCTGCAGCTCATAGGCAAACGACTCACCCGGCATGATCTCAATGGCCCAGACGTTGGTGGCGGCCGCCGGAATCAGAGAGCCCGTATTTTTGTCCGCCGGAAACTCTTGTCGAATCGGATTGCCCTGATTCGCTGTGGTGCCCCCATAACCGCTGGTGGCGTCGGGTTGGCCCGATTTATCCAGATGTCGATGGTGCAGGGAGATCGCGCCATCGACGCGCCGAAACATCCAGGTGCGGGAATCGTCTTCGTCGGCTTTAAAACCGATATCAATGGCGTCGGGCTGACACTGTCGCGCTTTCATAGTCAGGTCGGCTAGGCCGAAATCGCGATCCGATTCCTCCGTGCCAATCGTAAGCTGTCCGCGAAAACGTCCATGACAGAGGGTTTTCAGCGCCTCCCAAAATATGACCTGCGCATTTTCGATCGGTGCGACCGCGATCGAAGGTGTGGTCGATGACTCAATGGTGGATTGTTCAACCGCCGGCGCCATGTCGGACGGCGCTTTGGGTGCGGTTGTGTTGTCAGATTGACAGCTCGCGATACTCAACGCGATGCCCACGACGACGACGGTATATCGAACGCGGCGAAGAGATGGTGACAGAGGGTTCTGGCGGATTTTCATCGTTATCGCCTCTTTTGAATGGCCGAACAATTGACTCCGGATTATACTGTTTGCCCCTGATTTAACCAGCTCATTGCAGGAGACTCACTATGCTCGCATTGGTTACGGCCCTCTATGGTTCACTCGCGGCGCTTTTAATCGTTATCACCGCACTGGGTGTCGTGAAGGTTCGACGTCGCGAAGGCATTGGCCTGGATAATGGTGGGAATAAGTCGCTGACTCATGCCATGCGTATTCACGCTAACCTCGTCGAGTACGCGCCCATCTCGGTACTGCTACTTCTGTTTCTGGAGCTCAATCAGGCGGAGACGGTATGGCTGCACACGTTTGGTATCGTGTTTTTGTTTGCACGCGTCATCCATTTGTGGGGCTTTTCGAGCAATCATGGCTATAGTCACGGTCGTTTTTTAGGCACGCTCATCACGTTACTCAATATTATCGCGATGTCGTTGGCCAACGTGTTTTTACTGTTACGCACGGTTTGATCTAACCCACTATCGCCCCTCGGTCACGGCCGCCATCGCGTCGGCACGACGGACTCTGCGCGTCGATTCTTGGCGCGTTGATCTCGCCGTGTTGATGCCATCGCTCCATACCGCACAACACACTCTGCGGGCGCCGGCGATCCGAGGTAAAGCGCCTGGCGCATCCTTACGGAATGATCAGTGACTGAGTTGGCGCGGGGTTGGTTGGAAAGAGCCAGAGCTGGTTAGAGGTTGTTGCGACCTCATCACCCAGTGTGAGCGTGCGGGTGGATTGCGCGTTTGCGGCGGGGTTGTCGAGGTCGATTGTGCCGGACAGTTCCGAGGCGTTCCCATAGCGATCGAGCACGATCAGCGTCACATCGAACCGGCGCTCATGGGGTTTGAACAACGCATTGGGGCCTTGCTCGGCGTTGAACCACGGAAGAATGATGGTGCGATCATTGTAATCCACGTTTTCGGCGATCCAATGCGAGACGCTGTTATCGGTGCCCACATCGTTCAGATCCTCGAGGTAGTCAAGGCCGGTAATAATGATGCCGGGATCAAAACCCAGGCGCGACCAGTCCACCGCAAACAGTGTGCGCTCTGCCGCCGGGTCGTTGTCGGTGTTGAGGCGAAGGAAAAACCGATAATTGGACGGATTGTCCCAGGGATCGCGAAGCGCGACCGCCACTTCCAACACCGGCTGGGTGAAAAGCTCGGTGTGTCGCCACCCGAACGCCTCAATGGGATTACTGCGATCATCGCCAGCATGACCGGTCAGCACAAAGCTATGGGCAATGCCCTTTTGGGGGCCTGAGTTGGTCAGTGCGAGCGTGCTGCGGCCTGTTGCCGACGAACGCATCGCGCTCGTGGTAGGGAGTTTGTGAGTGCGCAACGCGCGATCGCTCGCCTTAGATGCCGGCGCCGCGCGCCCTCGTGGTCCATGCGCCGCGCGCTGTCGGAATCGGGATGACGCGTGTGCCGTCGGGTGAATATTCGATGCGCCGTCAGCGCCGACAACATAGCCAACGCGCAACGTGTCGCGCTCGTCGCTAAAGACGCACCAGCCGCTGGCTTCGCGTCGATTGAGTAAGGCATCATCATTGTCGAGCGCATTGGCGTCTGCGAAAAGTTCGATGCGCACATCCGCTGTACCCAGAGCGTCCACTTCGATTTCTGCCGGGCACGTCACGTCAATGCCGTTCAGAGAGGTAGCGATGTCTTGGCTGCCGCGAAAACGACGGGGCGTATTGTCGAGGTTGTGTAGGGTAAGCACACGCCGGGCGGACTTACTCACCAGCGGATTGATGTAGCCAAAAGAGGCGCTGGCCGGCTCGATCAGACTCGTCAATCGGCTGGCGTCGGCACCGCGCATCACACCGATACCTTGCCGTGTGAGTGGCTCCGGCGTGTCGGTGCCGGGACCATCTTGCTGCGAGGGTTGTGCGCTATTCATCAACAGCGCTTTGATAAAGCGCGGTTCGAGCGTGGGGTATTGCTGACGCAACAGCGCGGCCATGCCCGCCACATGCGGGGCCGCCATCGAGGTGCCGCGACGCTGAACGCCGGCAAAGCCTGTGCCCGCCTGCGTTGAAACCGTAAAACGCCCAGGCGCGGCGAGGTCCGGTTTGAGGCCCACGCGACCCGCGCCGGGTCCCTGCGACGAGAAACTGGCAATGACGTCGTCCAGGTGTGTGCCGGTGGGCAATGAAAACGATGTGCTCAAGCGTATCGCCGTGTCGGCGGCGGCCAGCGCCTCGATTAACCGGTCTCCATCGAGCGACGTAATCATGAGGCCGGGAATGTGGATGTTCTCTGGATAGATTCCGCCCATGATGAACAAGTTGTTGACGTCATCCGAGCTGTTGCGAAGGATCAGTGCGGCGCCGCCAGCGGCCTGCACCTGAGTGAATTTATCCGGGAATAAACAACCCCCTCGCGCCACGATCACAGCCTTGCCATTGAACGTTTCCGCCAGGGGTTCGCAGGCGTCTGAGAGATCGCCGTCGGCGTTGTAGGCAACCGCGAGAGGCATTGTCTGCACAGACGGACCGATGCGCGCTGGGCTGGCACTTTCCAGCGCTGGCATCAATGGGCGTTCGTCAAGATCGGTGGCCAGCGCAATCTGCCGACGCCCACCGCTGATGGAGGCGGCAACGGTGATGACCTCGGGACTCACCCCGGGCGAACCGGTGACGTACGCCAGGTCGCCGTTATTGCCGGCGCTGGTGACAACAATCACGCCCGCTTGCACCGCGTTACTTGCGGCGATGGCTGACGGGTCGGTGGCAAGGCCAAATCGTGCGCCGAGGCTCATGTTGATCACGTCCACCCGATCGTCGATGGCGCCATCGCCGTTAGGATCGAGCGCCATATCGATGCCGTCGACCACAAGATCGGTGGACCCACCGATATCGCTAAACACTTTGATGGCCAACAGTTTTGCGCCGCGCGCCACGCCCGCGCCCACATAGCCGTCCACTCCCAGGCCCGCGGCGGTGCCGGCTACATGGCTGCCGTGGCCGTGCCCGTCGAGTGGGTCGGGGTCGGGCAGGGGCGCGTCATCAATGCGCGAATTGTAAGTGGGTCCGGCAAAGTCCCAACCGCCGATGACTTTCGAGGTGGGGAAGCTCGCGTCCTCGATGACCGCTCGATCGTTATCGGCATAGGCCTGCGGATCGCCGAGGCCGCCGAAGTTCGCGTGCAAGTAGTCGATACCCGAATCGATGATGGCGATGGTCATGTCATCGCCATCGCCGAGTGTTTTCCACAGTTCGGGTGCCTG
Source organism: Pseudomonadota bacterium (assembly GCA_039028935.1). NCBI lineage: Bacteria > Pseudomonadati > Pseudomonadota > Pseudomonadota bacterium. The sequence continues at coordinate 116,496 of JBCCHD010000007.1, forward strand.
TACCCACGGCACGCTGTCGATGTTGGCCAGTGTGTGGTGTTTCAGTGGCGTGACTGATTTAACGCCCTGTGTGTTGCGCAAAGTCGGCAGGTCGGCGCGCCTTACCGTGGCACGAAAGCCGCTCAGCGCGACACGCAGACGGCTGTGCTCTTTGACAACGAGTGGCGCAAGCTGCTGTGACAACAGCTGGTGTTGTTGACTCAGCAACCGCGCGTGGCGACTTTGCTGCTGGCGCGAGGGCGCCGCACCGCGCGCGTTGCGTTCGTTAATCACATACTCTGCCACCGATGGGGAGTGCGTCGCGATAAACACATTCACCACCCCGCTGTCGCCTATCGCTGGAGGCGCAAAAAGAAAGGGGATCAGAGTGCAATAAAGTGTTGTGCGTAAGTGCTTCATGCTGCCTGCTTCCATCATGAACAGGGTCAAATTACCGTAACGTGGATATCGTGTCTGCCTCGGGCGGTTCACTGGGCGTTTTCATCACTCACCCAATTGCTCGTTTTTTAAACTTGACGATACGCCCTCGAGGCTAGCCCCCCAATGCGACCATTGCAATGTGTCGAATCCACATTGTGTTCGGGTCCAGTAAAAAAGGGGTTTCACGCACGAAACGGCTGGGATCTTCGGCAAACCGCTCTCCTCGGGTAATGTGATGCGGTGTGGTGATTTGCCCTATCCGCGGATGAAGTGCGCGTGAAACACCATCCTCCAACCGTTCATCGCGCTATTTCTAAACCGCTGCGCGCGTGCAGTGGGCGGAATAGCAGAGCCGGTTGTCGAGGTGGTTCGCAACCCTAAACTTGTGTAAACGTTCGTTAAAACCTGCCACACTTTAGGTCGACCGGGCACGCGCCTTAACCATTGGACTCGGCACCTTGGCTGTACATATTGAGCACGACCTCGACCGCTGCGTCGATCAGATTATTCAAACGGTGGGCAAGCAGATCGTTGTGGGCACGCCGCTTGGACTGGGCAAAGCCAATCTGCTGCTCAATGCCTTATACGCGCGCGCCGTTGCCGATCCGTCGCTCTCGCTGACCATTTTCACCGCTTTGACACTCGATGTGCCGACGCCTCGGCCCGGCATTGAACAACGTTTCATGGCGCCGTTGCTGTCGCGCTGGTTTGATGGCTACCCGCATCTTGACTACGCGCGTGCTCGCAACACCGGTTCGTTGCCCACCAATGTGACCGTGCATGAATTTTTCATGTCGCCCGGAAAATTTTTGCGCAACGTGGTGGCCCAGCAAAAACTACATCAGCACCAACTACACGCATGTCGCTCGCGATATGCTCAGTCGGGGCGTCAATGTGGTGGTGCAGATGGTGAGTGCGACGCAGATTCAGGAACCCCCTGAGCGCGTGAGTTTGTCGTGTAATCCCGATGTCACGCTTGAACTCATTCCCACGATGCGCGCGTCGGGCCGGCCGATGATCGCCATTGGTGAAGTCAATACCCAGCTGCCGTATCTCCATGGTGATGCGGATGTCGAGGCGGTGTTTTTCGACACGTTGTATGTGCCGCCATCGCCCTACACATTGTTTGCTGCGCCCAAAGCGTCAGTGAGTGTGACCGATCATCTAATTGGTTTGCATGCCAGCTCGTTGGTGCGCGACGACGGCACGCTTCAAGTCGGTATTGGCTCGCTCGGTGATGCCGTCGCCAATGCACTGGGTATACGCCACACCGATAACCCGACCTATCGTGCATTGCTCGATCGCATCGATAGTCCTCAATCGCGTGACGTGCGTGAGCGGGTGGGTGCCGATACCGTGTTTGAGCGGGGCTTGTACGGCGCCACTGAGATGTTTGTGGATGGGTTTTTACATCTGTTCAAACTCGGCATTCTCTCGCGACGTGTCTATGACGATGAGTCGGTACAATTCCTACTCAACGAGGGCGTGATCAGCGAGCAGATTACGGCCGATACACTCGACGCACTCGAACAGCATGGTGCCTTCGAATACCCATTGACCGCACGCGGCGCGCGATACTTGCAGCGCGTGGGTGTTATCACGCGCAACGCGTCGATCGACGAAACGTTGTTGGCGGATGGCGAGGCCATGCTGTCTCTGCCATCGTCGCGTGACGAGGCGCGGCCATTTATCGTGGCAACGATGCTGGGCCATGTATTGAACAACCCAAGCGTGTTGCACGGTGGTTTTTATCTTGGTGATCACGCCTTTTATGAGGCGTTGCGTGCACTGAGCGACGACGAACGACCGCTGCTGAAGATGACCAGCGTCGATCGAATCAATCAACTCTACCGAGGGGAGGCGCTCGATCGTTTGCAGCGACGTAACGCTCGGTTCATCAACACCTGCCTGATGGTCACGCTTAATGGTGCGGTCGTGTCAGACGGCCTTGATGACAATCGTGTGGTGAGTGGCGTCGGTGGGCAGTACAACTTTGTCGCCATGGCGCACGCGCTCGATGCGTCGCGATCGATCATCAAACTGCGCGCCACCTATGATTCCTCCGATGGGCTGCGTTCGAACATTGTGTTCAACTATGCCCACTGCACCATCCCGCGCCATCTTCGAGATATTGTGGTGACCGAATACGGCATCGCCGATTTGCGTGGACGCAGCGATGCAGAGTGCGCGGCGATGCTCATCAACATCGCCGACAGTCGATTTCAAAGTGAACTGCTTGCCCAAGCCAAAGAATCCGGGAAACTCCCTGCAGACTACGACGTGCCCGCCGACTATCGTCGAAATACGCCACAGCGCATGGCCACACTGGTGGGGGACTACACCGAGAGCGTGCTACCACTGTTTCCACTCGGCACCGATCTTACCGCCGACGAAATTAAACTGGGTGGCGCGCTAAAACGCGTTGCTGCCCAAACCCGCTCACCGCTGGCGACAATCAAGGCGCTGATGCGGTCAGCGCCACCGGACGACGCCTACCGAGCGTTGCTTACGCGAGTGGGGTTGGACGCGCCTCGTACGCTAAAAGACCGCATTGCGCGTCGATTACTGTTGTGCGCGCTTCATGACGCAGCGTCTAGCGCGTCGTCGCCGGCGCGTTCATAGGAGTGGGTAAGAGTCGGGTCAGCGCTTCTTCTTTCGCTTGGGGTTTTGTTTGTAGCCGGTGATTTCATCTTCGCTAAATTCAACACCCAGTCCACACGCGATGCGATTAGAAAAGTTGAAATAAGCGGCGAGCATATTCACCTCCAAAATCTCCCGATCATCCAAGCCGGCGTCGCGCAAGCCCTGCACATCGTCTTGACCCATTTTGTCGGGTTGCTGAGTGAGTTTGGTGGCGTATCGCAACATAGTGGCTTGGCGGTCGCTCAACTCTAAAAACTGACGACCGGTCACAATTTGCTGCATGCGAGTGTTGTCTTTTTCATAGCTCGCCAGCGCGTCCGCCACATGGCTGACACTGTAGGCACAGTTGTTTGAGGCTGACACAACGAGTGCCACCATCTCGCGCTCTGCAGGCTCAAGCGTCGATTCGCCGTACATAAGACATTGGTAAAGCTCAAGATGATGATCGAGCGCCTCGGGGAACAGGCTCTGCGCTTTCATGATGTTGCTCACCTTGCCGCGCGACTCGCGAATCTTGGCATAGGCTTCGCATAACGGATCGTCTTTGTCAGGACGGTTGACGGTTTTGATCCAACTCATGCAATGGATCCTTCTTTTAGTGAGTAACGTTTCCGCCGCATTTCGACGTTACTGGGCCGAGCATTGGGTGTGGCGGTCTGAGCAAAACGGCCGGGCATAGTGACTTGGACCATCGTGGTGTCAGATCGGTTTCGACGTTGTCGGTTTGAACAAAGATGCGGCACGATCAATCTTGAGCAAAAATATAGGATGGGTCGTTAAAGGCTTTAAATTCCAATGCGTTACCGCATGGATCGTAAAAGAACAGGGTGGCCTGTTCGCCCACTTCACCCTTAAAGCGAATATGCGGTTCAATCACAAAATCGGTGTTAGCCGCCGTCAGTCGATCGGCCAGGGCTTGCCATTGAGGCATCGACAAAATCGCGCCGAAGTGTCGCACGGGCACGTCGTCGCCATCCACCGGATTGGTCGTCACCGTGTCGTGCGTGTCGACCAGGTGCGCGGTGATTTGATGGCCGAAAAAATTGAAATCAATCCATCGATCCGACTCTCGCCCGATCGGACACGCTAACGTGTCGTGATAGAAGCGCCGGGTTTTTTCAAGATCGTTTACTGGGAACGCCAAGTGAAAGGGGTGTTCGGGTGTGCTCATGTTATTTCCGAATGTGCCTTATGATTCGTGACGCCAATCTCGCGGCACGAGATAACGGGTGTACAGGGTTTCTTCAGCCGATCCCGGAGCCGGCGTATGGTTGTATTCAAAGCGCACTAGAGGCGGCATCGACATGAGAATCGATTCGGTGCGACCCCCCGACTGCAGACCAAACAGCGTGCCGCGATCGTAGACTAAATTAAATTCCACATAGCGGCCGCGACGGTAAAGCTGGAACGCGCGCTGTTCGTCAGTGTAGTCCAGCGTATGGCGGCGCGACACAATCGGCACGTAGGCTTTGACAAAGTGTTGGCCGACGCGCTCGATAAAGTCCAAACAGGTGTCGAAGTCTGGCGAATTGAGATCGTCAAAGAAAATGCCGCCGATGCCGCGCTGCTCGTTGCGATGCTTAATGTGAAAATAGTCGTCACACCAGGCTTTGTACTGCTCATAAGTGTCGTCGCCGAATGGTGCGCAGGCGGCGTGTGCCATGGTGTGCCAGTGCACAGCGTCGTCGTCGAAGCCGTAGTAGGGCGTAAGATCGAAGCCGCCCCCAAACCACCAGATGGGCTCGTCCTGGTCATTTTGTGCAATGAAGAAGCGCACGTTCATATGCGACGTGGGTACCAGGGGATTGCGCGGATGAATCACGACCGACACTCCCATCGCTTGGTATCGACGCCCGGCAAGCTGGGCATTGCGTTGTGTTGCGGTTGCCGGCATGGCGTCGCCGCGAATGTTGGAAAACAGCACGCCGGCTTTTTCGATGACATCGCCGTCGCTCATCACACGACTGTTGCCACCTCCGCCTTCCGGTCGTTGCCACACGTCCGATTCAAAGCGCACCGTCGGTTCGAATGTCTCCAGCGATTCGCAAATGTGCTGTTGAAGCGCAATCAGGCGTTGTTCGACGTCTTTTGGATCAATCCGGCTCATGCTTCACTCTTGGCGCTCATCAACGATTATGATCACGCGATTTGCTCGGCTTGTCGATAGTGCGTGAGCACGTGGCTGCGTTGTCCCACCGGTCCGGCAGTGAGCGGCGTGGAGCGTGTGATCGCCGCGGGCAGTGTGTGGTGCGGTGCGATTGCCGTCATGCTTCGGTCGCGCTAACTCTGCCGCAACACGCGGTCGGTGCGGCAATCGATGATTTGAGAGGGGTTCGCCGCGTCGCCCAGCTGGCCACCCATGATGTGATGGATGCCGGTCGGGAACTGTGCCCGCAACTGCAGACGGTTGAGCGCGGGCGGGCGTCCGCTCACATTGGCGCTGGTCGACACGACCACATCGCCAAAGGCGCGACACAGGCCCTGACACACTGGGTGGTCCGGTACGCGAACCGCTACCGTGTCGCGACCACCGGTAACCCAGTCATTGAGGCCCTGCGCCTCGACAATCCAGGTGGTGGGTCCGGGCCACGAACGGTGTAGTTTCTTGATCACTATATCGCTGGGTTTGGCCAGATACGGCATAACGGCGTCGATCGACGCACCAATGACAATCAGTCCGAGCGCAGGCGAGCGTTGTTTGAGTGTGAGCAGCGCCTTCAGCGCGTTCGGGTCATGGGGATTGCAACCCAGACCAAAAACCGCTTCGGTGGGGTAGGCCACAATGCCGCCGTCGCGCAGCACGTTGGCGGCAATCGAGTAATTAAAGTTCGAAGTCACGCCGGTGATCGAAGCAACGATCGTTTGACTGAACGGTGGCCGGACGACGCGCCGAACCCGACGATGTGTTGGGAGTCGGATCGCTCATCACCACCACAAACCGCTGCTGTAACACTGACTGCCGCATTGCGTGCAGGTTAGTCGGCGTCCTTACTCGCCGTTTTTTTCTTGGTCACCTTTTTTCGCGTGGTCTTTTTCTTAGTTGTTTTCTTTTTGGTCTTCTTCTTGGTCTTTTTCTTTTTGGTTTTTTTCTTCGCAACCTTCTTTTTACTCGTGGCTTTCTTCTTCGCGGCGGCTTTTTTCGTCACTTTCTTTTTCTTGCGGCCTCGGCGCACCGGCGCTTTTTCAAGCAGCTCGATGCATTCCTCGAGCGTCAGATCCTTGGGTTCGGTGTCCTTCGGTACGCGCGCGTTCTTCTCTTTATTGGTGATGTACGGCCCGTAACGACCATTCAAAATTTGAATGCCGTTTTCGCCCTCGTCTGGCCACTCTTTAATAAGGCGGTTCGCGTCTTCGATCTTCTTGATCTCGATGAGCTCAATGGCGCGCTCGAGCGTGATGCTGTACGGATCGTCGGCTGGCCCTTCGTCGTCTTTTTTCTTGCGGATCGAAACATACTTGCTGCCGTACTTTACATACGGGCCGAACGGTCCGATGCTGGTCGACACAGGTTCACCCTCGGCGGTCTCCGCGAGTTTACGCGGCAGCTTGAAGAGCGCCAGCGCTTCGTCGAGCTGCACGCTGTCCATTTTCAGCCCTTCGCGCAGTCCGGCAAACTTGGGTTTGTCCTCGTCGTCGCGCGTGCCGATTTGCACAAAAGGTCCATAGCGACCCATGCGTACACTGACCGGCTTACCGCTTTTTGGATCAGTGCCCAAAATGCGTGCCTGTACAGCCTCGTCACGGCTTACCGACACTTCTTTGTCTTCGACAAGCTCCTCGAACGGCTTCCAAAAACCATCCAGTAGAGGCACCCAGTCTTTTTCACCGCGCGACACCGCATCGAGGTCGTCTTCAAGACTCGCCGTGAAGCCATAGTCGACATAGCGGGTGAAGTGAGCGGTGAGAAAGGTGTTCACGATCTTGCCAACGTCGGTGGGAATGAAGCGGCGTTTGTCCATTTCTACGTATTCCCGCTTTTGCAGCGTGCCGATGATGCTGGCATACGTCGACGGACGTCCAATGCCGTACTCTTCGAGTGTTTTAACCAGGCTCGCTTCGGAGAATCGCGGCGGCGGTTCAGTGAAATGTTGTTCGGGGCGAATCGCCAACAGATCGATCACCTCCGCTTCTTTTAGCGGCGGTAAAATTTTGTCATCGTCCGTTTCGTGGCCTTTGTCACTTTGGTAAACGCGCAAAAAGCCGGGTTCGACCAGTACCGAGCCATTGGCGCGCAGGCACGAGGTCGACTCGCCGTTTTCGCCTGGGGCAAGATCGGCCGCCACGGTGTCGAACACCGCGGGGACCATTTGGCTCGCCATGGTGCGTTTCCAAATGAGGTCATAAAGCTTGAATTGATCGGGTTCTAGCGAGCCTTTGATTTCAGATGGTATGCGCGCGGCCGACGTGACACGCACCGCTTCGTGCGCCTCTTGTGCATTCTTAGCCTTGGTCTTGTAGACGTTGGGCGACTCAGGCACGTAGTCGGCGCCGTACTTTTGGTCAATGACCTGGCGCAGTTCGTTGATGGCGTCCTGCGACAAGGTGACCGAGTCGGTACGCATGTAGGTGATCAGGCCCACTTCGCCTTCGCCAACGTCAATGCCCTCATAGAGTTTCTGCGCAGTGCGCATGGTGCGCTGAGCGGTGAAGCCCAGTTTGCGCGATGCCTCTTGCTGCAGCGTTGATGTGGTGAACGGCGCAACCGGGCTGCGACGGCGTTTTTTCTTGTCGATCTTGACGACGAAGAGCTTGCCTTTAGCTTCGGCATTCAGCGTCTTCTCTACAGCAAAGGCCGCGTCTTCATTTTCGAAGCTGAATTGCTGCACTTTTTCGCCCTGATATTGGATCAGGCGGGTGACAAATTGTTTCGCGTCTTTCTTAACATCGCCCTCGACGCTCCAGTATTCACGGGGTTTAAACGCGTCGATTTCTTTTTCGCGTTCGCAAATCAGGCGCAGTGCAGGGCTTTGCACGCGACCGGCAGACAGGCCGCGACGAATTTTCTTCCACAGCAGTGGCGACAGATTAAAGCCAACCAGATAGTCGAGTGCTCGGCGTGCTTGCTGCGCGTTAATTAACTCACTGGAGAGCTCGCCGGGATGATCGATGGCGTGACGCACGGCCGTTTTAGTGATCTCGTGGAAAACGACGCGGAAAATGCCTTTGTCGTTGAGTTTGCCGCGCTCCTTGAGCAGTTCAACCAGATGCCACGAGATCGCTTCCCCTTCGCGGTCGGGGTCAGTGGCCAGATAGAGTGTGTCGGCCTTCTTCAGGGCTTTTTCAATCGCTTCAACGTGTTTTTCATTACGCTCGATGATCTGATACTTCATGGCGTAGTTGCTGTCCGGATCGACCGCGCCCTCTTTTGGAATGAGGTCACGCACGTGCCCGTAAGAGGCGAGAACCTCGAAGCCTCGGCCCAGATACTTTTTAATGGTTTTGGCTTTAGCGGGTGATTCCACTATGACGAGACTATTGCTCATTTCGTTCTTCATCCGTCCGGCTCGTCATCGCGTGTGATGGTGCCGTGCTTGCGATTGATCATCGTCAAAACGCTGTGATCGGGCGGGCGCTTTTGATCGATACTATTAAATATGTTGCGAAATGGGCTGGGGCCCGAGACGCGGTTAGAGAACATAATGGAATTTTGAAGTCCGATCAATTCATCGGTTGATCGAGCGCATGGTCGCCGGTTTGTGGGACGGCACCCAGCGTGTAGTGGGCGGCCACACGCCGTCAGTCCGCCTTGCTGGACGGATATGGCTGAAAACGCTGTGTTTATAATGTGTGGCACCGAGCGGGTGGCTGGCGGTTGGGTGCGCTCAGTGCTCGGCGCAATGAGACTGAGTCAGTTCGCGATGGCGCTAGTGAACGACGCCAACTTTTTCCTCAAATACAAGGTCTTCCATCCGAGCGTACGCGTCTTCTTGTCCGGGTTGCGTGAACAGCACCATGAGCACCACCCATTTGATGTCGTCGAGGTCGATGTCACGTTCGCCGAGCGCCAAAATGCGGTCGAGCACGCGCTCGCGCTGTGTGGTGTTGAGAATGCCAATCTGTTCGAGGTAGACGATGTAGCCGCGGCACTCCACATCGATGCGCTGGCATTCGCGGCCATTGAAGATGCGCATGGAACTGGCCGGCGCGGAGTAGTCGCTGTCGTTGTGAAAATCGCCCAGGTCGTCGAGCCACTCTAGGGCATGCGTGATCACCCGATTGTTGAAACCCGCCAGCTCCAGTTCGCTACGCAACACGTTACGATCAGGCTCTGGCTCGATGTCTTCCCCAATGTACGTTTCAAACAGGTACATCAACACATCTAAAACCGACTCTTTCATTTATTCTCCTTCTTATAGGCGCGCACGTAGCGGCCCCCATCGGTTGTTTCGACAAAACCCTGTAGGTCCAGAATCAGGAGCATGGATGAAACCGCATCCGCCGTCAAACCGGTGCGTGAGCATAGCTGGTCGATGGTGCTCGGTTCATGCCCAAGACTATGTAAAAGTTGTTTTTGCTCCTCATCTAAAGAGGGTGCGTTTTGGCTGTTTGGCGACATCGCGGTCTTTGATGCATCAATATTATCGTCAAGTGCACGATGGGTGAGGGGCCGGAGTTCCTGCAGAACATCGTCACCGGATTCGACCAGTTTTGCGCCCTGTTTGATCAGCCGATGACAACCGCGAGCCATGGGATTGTGGATGGATCCGGGTAAGGCAAAGATCTCGCGCCCCTGCTCGCCGGCGTAGCGGGCAGTGATAAGCGAGCCACTTTTGTGGGCGGCTTCGACCACCAACACACCGACAGACAAGCCGCTGATGAGGCGGTTGCGTTGCGGAAAATTCCCTTTATGCGGAACGGTTTGAGTCGAATACTCACTCACCAGCGCACCGCGTTCGGCGATCTCTGCCGCGAGGCGGATATGACCGCGTGGGTAGACGTCGTCGAGTCCGGTTCCGCACACGGCCACAGTGAGGCCCGATGAGGCCAGTGCGCCACGATGACTCGCGGCATCGATGCCGCGCGCCAAGCCGCTGGTGACGGCGAAGCCGGCTTCGCAGAGAAAATGGGCAAACGCCGCCGCGTTTTCCTCACCTTGCCGGGTGGGTCGACGACTGCCGACCATGGCCACCTGAGGGTGACTCAGCACCTCGGGGGCACCGACAACGAACAGCCCGAGCGGCGGATCCGGAATGCGCGACAACAGCGCCGGATACTGCGCGCTGCCGTGCGGCACAAAATAGCGATTTGCGCCGCTCAGCCAGGCCAGGTCTGAGGCGATTAGGGCTTCATCGGGTTGTATCAATGCGCTCGCGACCTCGGACGACACACCCAGATCGGTGAGGGTGCCGCGATCAGCGGCGAGCACGGCGTCCGCACTGCCCAGCGTGTGCACGAGCTCCAGCGCGGCCGATCGCGACAGGCCGCGGGTGTGTTTGAGAAAAAGCCAGGAACGAAAATCAGAAGACACAATTAATCTGCCAGTTGTGCTATCGCACCTGCATTGTGTGGCGGGCCTGGGGCGAACACAAGCTGCAAATATCGGCGAAACGACCAGTTGCCGATCGGGCATTCTGTGCGGCGCCGTTGTGTCGAACGCGTGATTTTTGCGTGGTGTTTTTGGGCGAGGGCGTTTTGCTCGCCGTTGGCGTTCTACACTCTGTGTTCTAGGCTCTACAGTCTAACGTCCAACATCTAACGTCCAACGCCCAACGTTCTCGGTGCTCTGTTCTTAAGTTCTGGCTGCTGACTCCTAAGCCACAAGTCCTGACGTCGTATTGGCGACTCCGAAGCCCAAACCCAAACCCAAACCCTAAGCCCTGACGTCTGACTGCTGACTGCTTAATCCCAAAACCTAAACCTAAATCTCGAACTTCAACCCTCATACCTCAAACCCTGAGCCCTTTGTCCTAACGCCTTACTGAAGACGCCTAATTCCTGCGCAACAAGTCCTAAGTTCTAAGCCCTCAGTCTTGCGTCGGACGTCTTGCGCCCTGTGCCTGTTGACACCAGCGCGTGTGCATCGGTTCTTACAGGTCGTGATGAACTGATAGAATGGCCGCGTCAGCGCGATGAAGCCGGTCGTGCACAACATCCCGAACACAAGCGTTAGCCCAATTGACTCAATGACCAAACGGACACAACACGTATGCCGCATCCACAGCATGTAAATACGCTGTTGGCCTTGTGTGATGCGGTGCCGGCCCTGGTGGCGGACGCGCTGCCTGCTGACGCGCGCGCCGCGGCCATGGCACGCGGCGCGCTGAGTCCAGAAGAAGACGAACGGGTGGGCTACTGGTTTTCGCGCTTTCTCACGCTGCGAGAGGACCTTTGGGAATTGCTGGACGAGATGGACGAAGAGGTGCCAGTGCCGCTTAAGCAAATCGAGCAGCACGCGCACTGGCGATCGTTTGTGGTGGGCTTTGCTGCCGCGTGTTTGCTGGTTCGGCTGGATCGGTTTTTGGTGTTCGAATTTGCCGTGCACGGTCAGATGCAGCGTAAACTCAACGAGGCGTTTCCCGAATATCGCATCGAACGAAAACGATTTAGCCACATTTATTCTGCTTACTCTGATCCCGCGACTATGTTTCGGCTGTATGAGGCCGTGCGCTTTTTGCATCGGCACGACCGGTATCGGCAGGCGCTCAAACGCGACGCGCTGGTGGCACCGGTGGTCGAACGTCTGGTCGAGCTTGAGGCCTATCTCAACATCAGTAAGCGCTCGTATCTGAAACGCTTGATTCAGTTTCTTTCCCACAAATGGCGTCGTCGCGGTGCTTCCGCTCGTGATCAAACCATGTTTGCGATGTTCGAGGCGGGTGGCCGCATGGCGGCCAAGATGAATCCGGGGCGAACCAAACTCGTGACGCCCGACGTGCTGACAGACGTGCAGCGAGTGCTGCAGCCTGGCGACGTATTGATCACTCGACATCGCTACGCGCTTACCAATTTTTTCCTTCCTGGCACCTGGCCGCACGCGGCGCTTTACGTGGGTACGCCGGCGCAACGGGACGCGCTTGGCGTGCGACTTGCCCCGCCCATCGAACATCGGTGGCGCGGCGATAAGTGCACGCTCGAAGCACTGCGCGATGGCGTGTTGTTTCGCCCGCTTGCCAGCACCTTGCGTGTTGACGCATTCGTGGTGGTGCGACCGATGCTTTCATCGAACGGCTTGCGGCAGGCCATTGAGCGCGTGGTGATGCATGAGGGCAAGCTCTACAAATTCGATTTTGATTTCTTTACCTCCGATCGGCTCGTGTGTACCGAAGTGATTTATCGAGCCTACGATGGCATTGAGTCACTGCAGCTGCCCCTCATCGAGCGGGCAGGACGCCACACGCTAACTGCCGAGGATATTCTCGATCTTGCGCTCGATACAGCGATGTTTGAGATTGTGGCGACGTTTGGTTATCCGCATGAGACCCCCGAATTTTGCTATGACGACGACGCGCGAGCGCGGGTTGCCAAAAGCTATCGAACGGCATCGGATGAGGGCGTGTCGTGACGGCCTCGGTTGTGGGCGCAGGTCGATTCGCACGCGTCACGGGTTTTTTCGGTGATGACACCTACCACCATCGGGTGGAATGGCCGGTGGCAGTGATCAAGTTTGATGATCGCTGATTAAGCGACAACGCGGTTGCGGCCCAGGTTTTTTGCGGCATAGAGGCGTTCATCCGCCTCGCGTAGAATGGATTTGCGCTTGCTGTTCACGTCGATTTGAGCGATGCCGAAGCTCAGCGTGAGGTCGATGCCGGGTGCGATCTCCGTCCAGTCATAGGCTTCGATCAGTTCGCGCAGTTTCTCGCACACCGCGTGGGCGTCATTGGTACTCGAACGCGGGAAGCACAGCAAAAATTCTTCGCCACCATAACGCGCGATGGTGTCGGTGCTGCGGACATTGTCGGACATAAGCTCGGCCACTTTTTGCAACACCCGGTCGCCGATTTCGTGAGAGTAGCTATCGTTGATGCGTTTAAAGTGATCGACGTCGGCGAGTGCCACCGTAAATTGTTTGTGGCCCTTCACCGAGGCTTCAATTTCCGCTTCCAGGTAGTCGTCCGCGTAACGCCGGTTGTAGAGCCCGGTGAGCTTGTCGTGTGTGGCTTTAAGCTCGAGCTCGCGTGTTTTTTCTTCGAGCGCGCGAGTACGCTCAGCGACCAACACCGTCAGGCGATTGCGCATGACCGCGAACCGACGGAGCATAAACATGCCAACCGTGAGTACCGCGAGAGTGAGCGCAAAGAGGCCGGGTTGGCCCACTTGATACGTGACCGCCACCAACACACCAATGAAGCCTGCCGTGAATTCGACGCCATTATTAAACAGGCTGATGTAATTTCGCGCCGTGCCGGTGCGGGCCAGCATGTAAATCGACATGCCGAACTCGTTGACGATCTGCATCACCAGCATTGCGCCGATCACCTTGAGTAGGCTCGCCCAAGTGATGGTGTCGAGCGGCACCGCGCCGCTGGCAAACGTGTAAAACACCCCGCCGCTGAGCACCACCCAAATCATCAGGCCGCAGTTGTGCAGGCAGGCGAGTATGACATCGACCGCGCTGATGCCTTTGGCGACACGATGAATGGGATACACAAACGAGGCGGCGGCGGATACCGATGCGGCAACAAACGGGCCAAACACAAGCAGCGAGGCAACCTGGCCCACCCGGTCAAAGGAAACATGTCCCGAGCTTGGGTGTGGATAGCCCACAGCAATGCTAAACACGCACAACACAAACACGACCAGCAGCGTGAGCGGCGAGATCTCAATGGCGGGCGGTAAGTTGACCCAGGCCAGATACAGCGCGCCCAACCCGCTCACAAACAGAGCGAGGCTGTAATAGGGGTAGGTTTTGCGAAAGGGCGACGTGGTCACAGGGCGCTCACAGCGGTTTTGAACAATTTACCCGAAATAGCGCCAAAACTCATAGACGACGTCACATTTGTGGCGATCGAGCGCAGTGTGGTGCGGTTTGACGGTGGAACTTATTCTCATTCCGGCCGGTCGTTGAGGTACGGTGAGTGAAAACGTGGCTTGGCCGAGTTTTTGTATCTGGCGGACCGATTAGAGTGCTCGATAGAGTGGCTCAGCGCTAACGAAAAAAGACAAACGGATTCGATTTGAAAGCACTTCTGATATTGCTGGTTGCGTCTTGCCTGCCCATGGCCTTGGCGCATGATTATGTGGTGACGGTGAGCGACGATGGGCAGCGACTGGCGGTGCGGGCAGAGCTTGCGTCACCGGCGCGAATTGAAGTGGCCACCAGTCGCGGTGCACGTCAACTTCGGCAGATTCGACGCTGTGACAGCGACGAGTCGCTGAGTGTGCGTCGCGGCCGCGTTCGTACCCCTGAACACTGCGTGTCGTATTCTGTGGAATTGTCGAACAGCGCCAGCAGCGCACGCGTGCGGGCGCGATACGCGTCGGTGCGCGATATCGTGATGAGCCCGCATCTGTGGCTGCTGCTGCCCGATGACGATCGCACCCGTATCCGCGTGTCGTTTGTGCTGCCACCGGGCATAAATGTGTCGGTACCCTGGGATCCCGTGCCGGCTCGTTCGCGCGACGCGTTGAGCGTGGCGGTGCCGGATACGTCACGCATCGAGTCCTATGAGTTTTATAACCGCCAGATTAGCTCAAACGCGGTGAGCGTAATCGGCCGATTTGAACACGACACGATTGCGGTGCCTGGCGGTGAGTTGCGCGTGGCGTTTTTGCGCACACGTCATCCGCCCGCTACGGCCAAGCTCAAACGCTGGCTGTCAGATGCTGCGCGCAACGTGAGCCGATCGCACGGCAAATTTCCGATGCGTTCCACGCAGGTGGTGGTGGTGCCGGTAAATGATCGAGCGGCCGAGCCTGTGCCGTTTGGTCACGTGATTCGAAATGGCGGCGAGGCCGTACAGTTTTTCGTTGACACAGCGTGGAACCTCGATGCGTTTTTGGGCGATTGGACTGCAACCCACGAGTTCAGTCATTTGTTAATGCCCTATGTGCGCGATCGATGGGTGTCTGAAGGCTTTGCGTCGTATTACCAGAACGTGTTGATGGCGCGCGGCGGCGTATACACACCCGAGATGGCGTGGCGCAAATTGCACGAGGGATTTGGGCGGGGCCGGCTATCCGCCCCCGGTCTATCACCCCGCAGCGCGTCCATGCGCAACGGCGGGCTCATGAAGATGTATTGGAGTGGTGCCGCATTAGCGCTCATCGGGGATGTGCGTCTTCGCGAACTCACTAACGGCGAGCAGACCCTCGACGAGCTGATGCGACATATGCGGTTATGTTGTTTGCCGTCGCGCAAAGCGTATAGCGATCGAGAGTTTTTTACGTTGCTCGATAGTAAGACCGAGCATACTGTCTTCACCGATCTGTATCGCACCTATGCGAACGCGGCGGGTTTCCCGGATGTGGGCGCGGTGTTTACGCGCCTAGGTATCCGCACCGGCGCGCGACTTGAGCTGGTTGACGCGGAATTGTCGGCGATGCGCGATGCGATGATGGAATCGGTAGAGGCCAACGATCGCTAACGCTTTCGGTCAGCGGGTGGCGTTGCTGCGTTCGAGGGCGAGCCTTGTTGCAACTCATGCAGTGCCTGAATCAGCGACTGCAATCGCGCATCGTCGCGACGCACGCCCAGCTTATGAAGCTGAACAAGACTGCTTTTTAGTAATGGCGCCGAGCCGAGTTTTTCCGACGCATTTCGCGCGACCATAAATAACGCGTAGGTCGCTTCGGGGAATTCCGGATGACGTGCACCGATGTCCTGCATCAGCAGCGCGGCGAGTTTGAATTGTCCCGTGCGAGTGGCGAGCTGACCCAGCGCGAACGCAGTGTGTGCGTCGGTCAGTCGAAACGCCGGCTCGGTGGTGATCGACCAGCGCGCCACATCGAGCGCGGTGTCGAGTTGTCCCTCTTTGACCAACCATGCGCACAATGGCTGGGCAAAGCGTAGCGCGGTGAGTGGATCGGGCCACACGCGCAGCGCGTTTTGCGCGGCCATACGACGGTCTGCGCTCGTGCCGTTGCGTTCGTGGTAGCGCCACAGCTCCAACGCGCTTTCCTGGCTCGATAGGCGGGCTGTTTGTTGCGCCACTTGGAGCGCGTCGCCGTCGCGGATCCGCGCGTCTCGCTCAATGTCGCGATCACGGCGCTCTTGCGGCGATTCAACATTGAGTCCGAGTTCGTGGCGCGAGGCGAACACCAGCATGCCCACCGCGCAACTGAGCAAGAAAATCGCGTAGACCGACGCGAACGTGCTGATCACTAGACCGCCGACTAAGCCCGCGACGAGTGACGACACCAGATAGCCCAGAATCACAATGGCGCAAACGCCTAAGTAGCGCCATCCGATGGCTAAAATGATGCGCGAAATGGCCACCGGATTGAGCGCAGATTGGAGCGAGTTTTCGAGCACCGACGCGGCGAGCATGGCCGGGAGCATCAGCACCACCAGGAGGGTGTAAACCGCAACTGCCCCGTCGCCCAAACGGTACTCGACCGCGGCACCCAAAAGCGTCAGGATGATCAGCGTGGCGTAGAAGCCCATCGCCCCGAAGTTGTGGAACAGATTAAAATCGTGCGGGCTCAAGGGCGGTATGTCGGTTTGCCCATGGGCCAGTTTTTCGACGATGATCTGGGCGTACCGGACCGTGGCGACAACCACCAGGGCTTTGAGCAATAGGCCAAGTAGCCAGCCCATGGTGGCAATGACATACAGTGCACTGATGCCCAATGCGTTGACGAGCAGGGTGCCGCGAAGCGGCATCAGCAGTAAATCGGTGTAGCGGAAGGTGTCGGGGGTGACTTTCATGCCGGGCTATCACGTGGGAATGACCGGCTACACCCTACCATTTGCACGAAGCGGTTGGCATGGGCTTGCGGCGGATCGGATAGAGGCGACACGGCGTCTGCCGTATCGGTGCTTGAGCATGTTCAGACACGGCATGATGACGTATGAGCGGTGAGGATGACACGGAGAAACTACCAACTTGCAGAATATGTGTTTCTGCTGCCGCAATTATTAGCGGTGAGTCCGCTGGTGGCGGTGTTTTTGCATATGCGCCGCTATGGTGAGGCGGCGGACTTTGTCTACAGCTTTCGGCTTATCACACTGACCTATCTGCTTATGATGACCGCTGTTGTGCTGTTTATCTGGCGCCCTAGTCTGCGTCAATCCTTGTCATTTCGACGCAATCTTACCCGCGTGACGTGTGTGGGCATGCTCGCGCTTCTGCCTATTCCACTTGCCACCCAAGTGCTCAGCAAATACGACACCGTATCGGTGCAGCTGTTCAGCGCACTGGAGGCGGGCCTGGCGTCGGTTGCGCTTTTGTGTTGCGTCGGCGCTAATCTCAGCTGCCTGGTCAGCCGCTTTCGCGAGCTGCCGACCGTGCGGTTTTATCGGTTCGACTATTTGTCCATTGTGGTTCAGGTGGCACTACTGGGCTTGCTCATCAAATGGTGGTAAACACGCTGCCGACCACGCGGTGTGTGAGCGCGGGATGGCAAGTTGTGGGCTATGCGTAAACAGCGAATCGGGTAGGACTGTTTTTGGTGCGGCCTTTTCGCATTGGCGACGCGAACGGCGTTGCAACGACGGTTGCTCGCCGGGATAATCAACGCATGCACAATGATTCCGAACGCCTGCTCGTAACCGTGCAACACTTACGCCGGTATCTGGCGCGTGATCGACACGCGTGTGGTTCCTTTGACGAGGTGTGTGAGCAGTGGCTACCGCGAGAGCTTTTTCCGCCAGAGCCTGGACTCGTGCAACAAGCGCTCAATGTGCTCGCCAACGCCGGAGAGGTGGTGGTGACGCACGAGGATGACAGGATTCGGTATGCGTCGCGCGAGCACGTGCTGTCCTCACGCCCACCCATAGTGATACGAAGCGGTTAACGGGCGCCGATCGGACCTGTTCGTTTCGCGTTTACGTGATCGCTCGCACGCCAACGACGTGCCGCCACCGGCACGCTCACCTTTTGCGATCGGGTCGGTGCCGCCGGTCAGACTCGCAGGCCCACGCGGTTTGTTCAGTCGTCGACGTATTCGGTTTGATTGGGTGCGTTGGACGCGGCAGGCAGCTCGAGCGAGCCGATCAGATCGGTGAGTGCGTTGAGGTTGTGTTGGGTGAGATAGTCGCTGATGCCTTGATTGATCTTGCGGCATACCAGCGGGTCATAAAACAGCGACGTACCCACACCCACCGTAGACGCGCCCGCAATCAAAAATTCGAGGGCGTCGTTGGGGGTGGTGATGCCGCCTTGGCCAATAATGGGAATATTGTGGGCTTTGGCAACTTGGTAGACCTGATGCACTTTGAGTAGGGCGATGGGCTTGATGGCGGGGCCAGACAGCCCGCCCTGTACATTGCCAATAATCGGTTTGCGAGCGGTTGTGTCGATGGCCATGCCCATCACCGTGTTGATGACCGCCAAGGCGTCGGAGCCGGCGTCGATGCAGCGACGGGCATTTTCTTGAATGTCGGTTTGATTGGGCGACAGTTTGGTGATGATCGGTTTGCTAGTGACCGCGCGACAGGCTTCGACCACACGCGCCGACATATCGGGATTGTTGCCAAACGCCACGCCGCCTTCTTTTATGTTCGGGCACGAGATGTTGATTTCGAGACCATCGATCGGCGAGTCGTCGAACACCTCGCAGACCTTGGCGTAGTCTTCGACGGTTGAGCCACACACATTGGCCAAAAAGCGGGTCTCACCGAAATCGAGCGACGGCAGAATGCGGTCGACCACAGCGTGGACGCCGGGGTTTTGCAGTCCGATCGCGTTGAGCATACCCATCGGTGTTTCGGCGACACGGTGTGGCACATTGCCAAGCCGTGGCTCGAAGGTGGTGCCTTTGAGCGCAATGGCGCCCACATGGCGATTGGAAAACCCCTCTACGCGCGTGTATTCCTCACCGAATCCGACGCATCCGGACAGCAACACAATCGGGCTGTCGAGTGACAGGCCGCAAAACGTGCTGGCGAGGTTTGCAGGGGGGAGATCGGGGGGCGTGATGGTCAGGTCACTCATAGGCGCACACTTCAACGGCTGGCGGGGGAATAGTCAAGTGTTTTGTGTGTGGGCGGCGCGTGCCGAGCATGGGCGTGCGGGATGCGTATGGCCAGCACCGAAAGTCGGGCGGTCGTGTGTGAGGCGAAGGGTGTTGATCTCATGAGGCACGGGATCACGTCTTGTTTGCCTATGGGGCGCTCGAAACGAGGGAGCGGGGTGCGAATGCGTTCCGACAGCGGCGAAAAATAGGCGCATAATGCGGGGCATGAACGCAACGTGCAGGCGATGATGAACGCTCCTACCGCTCCGTGGCTGAATGTGGTGCTCTATGAGCCCGAAATTCCGCCCAATACCGGCAACATTATACGCCTGTGCGCCAATACCGGGTGCGCGCTGCATTTGGTGGAACCACTGGGCTTTACGCTCGACGAAAAGCGATTACGGCGGGCCGGTTTGGACTATGGTGAGTTTGCCGATGTGGCCGTGCACGACTCACTCGATACGGCCTTGTCCGCGCTTGGGTGCACACAGGACTCCACGCGCGTGTTTGCGTTGACCACCAAGGGTTCGCGTCGCTACACCGATGTGGCGTTTCAGCCTGGCGACGTTGTGGTGTTTGGCCCCGAAACTCGCGGCCTACCCGACGCCGTGCTCGCCCGAGCGGGCGACTCGCGTTGTGTCACGCTGCCCATGCGGCCTCAGAGCCGCAGCCTCAATCTCTCTAACGCCGTCGCGGTGGTGGTCTACGAGGCCTGGCGACAGCATGGGTTTGAGTGAGCGGACTCGCTCTTCTGGTGCAATGCAATGAGGTGGCACGAGCACTGTGCGCAATGTCTGCCCCGCCGTAACGTTGAGCCGGTGTCGGTCGGTAGGCCGACCGATCCAGTCGGAGCACGACGCATGGCAGATCACGCACAATGTTACAGCTTGATAAATTCTGTGGGGTTCGCTGAACATCCGTTCAAAAAGATGTAAACTCCCCGATATTCCACACAGGCGTAGAGGAGATCGACGTGGCAGGTAAATTTGAAGTCTACAAAGACAAAGCGGGTGAGCATCGTTTTCGTTTGAAAGCGGGCAACGGCGAAAACATTCTGGCCAGCGAAGGCTACAAATCCAAATCGAGCTGCATGAACGGCATTGCGTCGGTCAAGAAGAACTGCCTCGACGACAACTGCTTCGTGGTCGACACCACCAAAGCCGGCAAGCATAAATTCAACCTCAAGGCCATGAACCATCAGGTAATCGGCACCAGCCAGTCGTATGACAGCGAAGCCTCTTGCCGCAAGGGTATTCAGAGCGTGCGTCGCAACGCACCTGATGCCAAAATTGTTGAGGTGTAGCGCACGCACGCCCAACTTTAACGCACAGCAAATCACCATCGGCACAACAGTGTCGGTGGTTTTTTGTTTTTGGGGCTCCGTTTTACGCGTCGTTTGTGACGAGCGGCCGATGGGGTGACGACATCGGAGACGGTGCATCCAGCCAATCAAGTGGACTGCGCACCGCTAAGCCGCCGCGTTTGACGATGTGGGTGTAAATCATGGTGGTTTGCACATTGGCGTGACCGAGTTGCTCCTGAATGGTTCGAATATCGGCGCCGCCTTCGAGTAGATGGGTGGCGAACGAATGTCGCAGCGTATGACAGCTGGCGAGCGGGTTGACCTCGGCGCGGCCGATGGCGTACTTCAACGCCTTTTGAATGGAGCTGGCATGCACATGGTGGCGTCGTGTGACGCGATCACGCTTATCGTAGCTTTGCAGTCGAGCCGCAAACACATACTGCCATTGCCAGGTAGTGGGTGCATTGGGGTACTTGCGCTTAAGCGCGTATGGTAAATACACCGAGTGTTGATTACGTTGCTTGTCTAAATCAAACACCGCTCGGCGTTGAGCCAGATGCGCGCGCAGTGGTTCGCGCAGTCGGTCGGGCAATGTCACAACGCGATCCTTGTGCCCTTTACCTTGCCGTACGACTAAACAACGCCGGCCAAAGTCGATGTCTTTCACGCGCAGTCGCAAACACTCCATCAGCCGCAAACCCGAGCCATACAATATACTCGCCACGAGCCACGAAACACCATCGAGCTCGTTGAGTACCTTTCGAACCTCATTGATTGTCAGCACCAGCGGAACTCGCTTACGCTCCTTAGCGCGGACCGCCTCCAACTCTTCCGACAGCGGTTTCTCAAGCACATGCCGGTATAAAAACACCAGCGCGCTATAGGCTTGCTTCTGTGTCGAGGGTGCGACCTTCTTATCCACCGCTAAGTGCGTTAGAAAGCCAACCACTTCGGAGTCGCCCATGTCTTTTGGGTGCTGCATGTTATGAAAGCGAATAAATTTCTCTATCCAAAACACATACGCTTTCTCCGTGCTGCGCGCATAGTGCCGCACTCGCACCGCTTCGCGAACAGATTGTAAAAATGGGGATCCACTGCTCATGACGGCTCCTTGTCATGCTATTTTGGCGGTATAACGATTAATGGATTCAGTTGGCGTTCCGTAACCCTATGTGCATTCAACCGCTTATTGGCTAATCTACCTATTCGTCAAAGATCAACGCGAATAATTCTTTGAAACAATGAGAATTATTTGTAAACGTTATTAAGAACAAGGATCTACTATCCCACTTAATAAACGAATCTTCAATTCGACTTTCTAGGTTATTTTCAGGTATTTTGTTTATCGACGTGCGACACGGAGTCCCAGCAGTGAATTCGATTATTTCGTTCACCCCGAACTTTTCTCTCAGAATTACTACAGTGAATTGTAGTTATATGTTCAGGAAGCGAATTAAGTGACTTGGAACTACCGTCTAATTAAAACCGAGGAAGGGTATTCGGTGTTTGAAGTTTACTATGACGAGTCGTGTTCCATTTAAGGTTGGACAGAAAAGCCAATTTTGAATTTCTTTTGTGAGAAACCAGACGATGTTCTTTATGAGTTGGACGTTTTAAAG